>JAKSCF010000619.1 GCA_022360735.1 Clostridia bacterium | reverse complement strand
GTAATAGAACAATTACTCGCACAAACACCTTTTTTTTTTCAACATTGGGTGCATTTGGAATTTTGATTGGAGCTATAATAGTCCTTATTCATTTGGCATCATTAAAATCTTTTCATACACCGTATTTGTATCCAATTGCACCATTTAACTTTAATGACTTAAAAGACGTTTTTATTAGAAAACATTTTAAATCTAAGAAAAATATAAGAAGTTATCCAAATAAATAGCAGGAGATGTTTATGGTAAAAAAATTCTTATTTATATTTTGTATATGTGTTTTATTATCACTTACCGGTTGCTGGGACAGTAAAGAAACCAATGAACTAGCTATTGTTGCCGGAATTGCGGTAGATCAAAGCACGAGTCAAAAATACAACGTAACCAGTCAGATTATCAATATTCCCAATATCAGTTCACAAGACGGCAGTGAAAGCTCAAGAAAGCCATATGTTAATATTTCTTCTGAAGGTCAAACCGTGCACGACGCATTACATAACGATATTAACACACAAAGCAGGTCCTTATATTATCCTCATAGTCAAATCCTTTTAATCAGCGAAGATATCGTCAAAGATAGTATCTATCCTGTGATTGAAGGTTTTGTCCGTAATCCCGAAGTTAGAACTATTTTATGGCCTTTTATTACCAAAGGTGAAGCAAAACAATTACTGGCATTTGATAGTAAGACTGAAGATATACCTGCTATGTATATCGGTCATCTTGCATCTCGGAGTCAAGATGCATTATGTGATGCCTATATCCAAACTCTGCATAACTCATTGCATGTTCTGCAAAGCGATACATCCTCGTTGGTTTTAGGTATGCTGAAGTATGACAAAACCGCTGACTGCATTCAATATGATGGGTCTGCAGTTTTTAAGCATAATAAAATGATTGGAACCCTTAACAAAGAAGAAACAAATGGGATAATATGGTGTACCAAAAAGATTTCAACAGGCTCTTTATTAGCAAAATGCTCTGAATCCGAAGAATATTTTACAGTTCATATTGAAAGTTCACAAAACAAAATCACAGTATCTATGAAAGATGAGCAAATAACCGCAGATATAAAAGTTCACGCCAAAGGTAACATACATGAGTTTCCATGTTCTGTCGATCTGCTTAAAGAAGAAAGCTTACATAAAATTGAAGATATGATCAGTAAAAAAATCCAGCAACAAATACTGTCTGCTGTTAAAAAATCCAAAGAGTATAACGCTGATATTTTTCAATTGGGTGACCGGCTCATCAGAAAATATCCCCACCGTAAAGATGAACTGGTTAGCAGCTGGGATCAGCTTTATCCCAAAATAGAAATCAACATTAATGTTTCAGTTGAAATACCGGAAGTCGGCCTTTTCTTCAATTTTGAATAAGAAGGAGAAGATATACAATGATTATATTTGTAACTGTTTTTCTTTTATTGATGACTGCTATTACCATTGTCCCCCTTATAAGGAAAAGAAAACAGAAAGAAGCCATCGTATCTTTATTGGCCTATATTTTAAGTTACGTTGAACTGTTGTTGTATATTTTAAAAGCTAGAGTTCCTTCTTATTTAGAATTGATTCAACTGTCTGTAAAATTTTTTACAAACCCATAAACTTTTAAAGAGGTGCGTATCATGTCAGCTTCAAAAACAACCAATCTCCAATTATTTTTCACAATGTTTTCTTTTTTATTTGTTATCAACACCTACCTTTCGGATGCTGAAGGTGTTGCTGAGCATGCTGCATGGATTTCTTCTATCATCGCTCTTTTTGAGGGTTTACTGATTATCTTTATTTTTTCCAAATTGGCAGTTCAATTTCCAGGAAAAACTTTAAATACTATTAATGATGCGCTGTTTGGGAATGTTATTGGAAAAGTAATCACTGTATTATATGCTTCATATTTTTTACAGATAAGTGTTAACGTTTCACAATATTTATCATCTTT
>JAKSCF010000284.1 GCA_022360735.1 Clostridia bacterium | reverse complement strand
TTCTTTTTTCCTTTTTTTGGGGAACTGCCTTATAAATAAAGAATTCATCAATAATTCTTTCTGCAAGATATTTTTGCATATTAGCCCTTACGGTTAGCATCACCGTCAGCATGAATATTTCTAATATATCATCATCTTGCATATCCATTTCTTTTAAATATTCTTTAACCTTTTCTATATCGTCTTGTATTTTTAAATCTAGTTTATCTCTTTCATCTTTTTGTATCTCCTGTAATATAGAATAAATATCTTCAATATTTATTTTTTCTTCAAGCTCAGAGTTATAGTTTTGGATAAGAGGAGCCATTAAGTGTTCCATATCTTTTATGGAAACAATTCCCTTCATATGATATATCAATATTAGAAAAAGCAAATGGTCCTTGGAATATTTTTTATTAACAGGTTTTGGAATAATATTATGTTTTGTATAATTGTTAATCATTGTTTTGGTTAGTATTTTGTCTTTATCTTCTCTTTTATAAATTGACAATTTATCATTCATGAACGTGGTGACCTGATCCATGTATAAGTCCAAATCCGGCATATCAAGAAGCCTTATTTGGCCACCTTTAGATATCTGATCTACTAATTTTTTTACAAAACTTTCGTATCTCACAATCATCACCCTTCCTTTATTCTACATTATATGGTATTCATAACTACATGTCAATGTGCTCCCTATTCCAATTTCTTGGTCATATCTCTACCTGCTTCCTCAGCTTCTTTTAATATATCTTTTCGATTGATTACCGAAACTTTATCAGTCCCGGTAATCAAAAGTTCACATTCATATGTGGCATGAACCCCTTTAAAAAACAAATCACAAGTGCTTCTGAGTCCCTCAAACTGTTTAGGATACGTACTTCCTGCTGTAGATAATACGACACCTATTCTTTTTTTTGAGTCCAAAGGAATGATGGGGTCCTTCAATATATACTTGCTATTCCAGTATATTTGGCATCTATCCATCATGGACTTGGTATAAGCACTTACATTATTAACATATAAAGGCGTTGCCACTACGATCATCCGGCTGGATTCAATATGAGAATAAATCATTTGCATATCGTCTTTTATTGTACACGCTTTTGTTTTTTTACAAAAGCCGCATGCCGTACAGGGCGCTACATCTTTTTCTCTCAAGCGGATAGATATTATTTCTATTTTAGAATTCGTTGTCATTCCTTTAATAAAGGCTTCCACCAAAGTATCTGTATTTTGTCCTTCTCGTGGGCTTCCTCTTAAGATTAGTACTTTCATTATTTGCCCCTCTTTTATATCTTTAATTATGGCTTGCTGACGAATGTATATTATTAACTACAGGATGGCACCATTCAGCAACGCCAAATTATATTTTTTTATGTTTCATTGATTATTTTATCAAAAATATATAAACTATAAACATATATTTATTTGTAAATTAAATAAGGACAAAACTTTGAGGTGATAAACATGCCAAAAATAGAACTCATTGCTACAGCTACATTTGGACTTGAAGCTGTTGTAAAAAGAGAAGTAACTGATTTAGGCTATAAAATATTAAAGGTTGAAGATGGTAAAGTCACCTATATGGGGAATGAATCAGCTATTGTAAAGTCCAACTTATGGTTAAGATGCGCTGACCGAATTCTTCTTAAAATGGGAGAATTTAAAGCTTTATCTTTTGAAGAACTTTACCAACAAACTAAGGCTTTGCCCTGGGAGGAATGGATCACTGAAGATGGAAAATTTACAGTAACAGGCAGTTCTGTAAAGTCTAAATTATTTAGTGTTCCCGATTGTCAGTCTATCGTCAAAAAAGCGGTTGTGGACCAGCTTAAATCTTTTTATCATAAAGATTGGTTTTCTGAAACAGGGGCTGAATACACCATTAAGGTATCTATTTTAAAAGATATGGCTGTATTAACTATAGATACAAGCGGGACAGGGCTACATAAAAGAGGATATCGCGTGAAAGATGTAGCCGCTCCTATTAAAGAAACCCTTGCTTCTGCTATGGTACAGTTAAGCTTTTGGAAAGCGGACCGTTTGTTAGTAGATCCTTTTTGCGGTTCCGGTACCATTCCTATTGAAGCTGCGATGATTGCTAAAAACATTGCCCCCGGGTTGAATAGAAAATTTGCGTCTGAAGAGTGGCCATCGGTTCCAATGGGTCTATGGAAAGAAGAACGAAAAAAGGCTTTCAGCAGCATACATCATGATCTGAAACTTAATATACAAGCCTCAGACATCAATCCTTACGCTGTGCGTGCCGCAAACGAAAATGCCCTTGAAGCCGGAGTGGATGATTGTATTGAGTTTAAGGCTATGCCTGTGTCTGATTTATTTATTAAAGAGCCCTATGGCATTATAATATGTAATCCCCCATATGGCCAACGTATTGGGGAGAAGGAAAAGTTAATCCATATATATGAAGATTTAAAGCAATTATTCACAGGTGAAAAAACATGGTCTTTATATCTGCTTACTGCTGATAACAAGTTTGAAGCAATTTATTCTGAAAAACCTGCTGATAAGAGAAGAAAATTATATAATGGTCGAATTCAAGTTAATTACTATCAATACTATGGTGAGAAACCGAAGGAGTAAAAATAAGTATGTATAAATTAGTCGTATCCGATATGGATGGTTCATTATTGAACAGCCATGATGAAATATCCGATTATAATAAACGAATGGTTCAAGAAGCTATTAA
Organism: Clostridia bacterium; assembly: GCA_022360735.1. The sequence continues at coordinate 5,741 of JAKSCF010000284.1, read as the reverse complement.
AAAAGGCACTATTTTTGTACTAGCAACCGGCCGGATATACGGTTCAGCTAAGGTCTATGCCAAGCAGCTAAAATTGAATACACCTATTATGGCTTGTAATGGCGGTATTATTAGAAATTCAATAGATGGTAAAATACTGTATGATGTACCTATTGATAAAAAAGCTTTTAAAGCTGTCTTAGATTTTTTGAAAAAGACCGACACCTACTATCATTTCTATGGTGCCGATATATTTTATGCAGAAGAAATCAGGATGGAATCTTATGAATACTCGGTTTGGAATAAAAGCTTACCAAAAGAGGATCAGATTTCTATACAAGAAATAGCGAATCCTTATGATCTCATTGATCAAGACTCTATTTATAAGGTTCTGTTACATTGCAATAACAATATGAAACGAGAATATTACAGCAATGAGCTCAATAAGATTTCTAACATCACTTTAACCAGCTCGTGGTTTGATAATTTTGAAATATGCGGTCGCAATGTCACCAAAGGAAATGCTGTTAGGCGATTTGCAGAAGGCATGAATATTAAGCCTGATGAAATCATTTGTATTGGCGACAATTTAAATGATATCAGCATGATCGACTATGCTGGATTAGGCGTAGCCATGGGCAATGCCGATGAAGCTGTTAAGAAAGCTGCAGATGTTGTGACCAGTTCTAATGATGAAGATGGTGTTGGAAGGGTATTGGAAAAATATGTAATATGAGTTTTTTATTCAAACAACTCTATACCAAGCTTATCGTAAAATTGTTGGTCAATATAATGACTGGAATGCAAGTTATGATCTCTCCTAAATCGAAGTACCCATTCCTTCATGCCTTCTCCATAAATGCCATCTACTCTATAAGGATAATATCCTTTTTCTTTCATATATTTTTGTATCTCATAAACATCAGAACCTCGGTCTCCTGGTTGAACAGTCCTTAACCCACTTCCAAAAGGTCCAAAAGGTCCTCCATAAATGATGACCTTTGTTCCTATTTTAACCAATTCGTACAATTCTCCTATGTCTTTGTTATACATACGAATGCATCCGTGAGAAGAAGCCCACCCGATAGAATTTGGCTTATCGGTTCCATGTATCCCATATTTCCCCCATGGTACATTGATGCCCATAAAATGTGTGCCAAACCCTTCCCCCCACTTGGCCTTAAATGTAATTCTATAGGTTCCAAGAGGTGAAGGTGTCGTATATTTTCCACCTGCTATCGTATATTCTTTAACATTTTTTTCTTCTTTTACATCGTATAATACCAAAGTTTGATCCACAAGATCTACAAAGATAATTAAATTATCTGATACTGAAGCTACCGGCTTAGAGCTTTCTTTAATGGATATATTAAATAAAATCAATACCAGAATCAAGCATATCGGTATAATAAGATATTTTCTCAGCAATTTGATACTCCTTCCTACTTCCTAACTCAGATTATTCATGGTTAACTGCTTAGCTGGTATCCTGTATTTTGGAATTTATCGTGAATGACCCGGGTTTAATATACTATATGCATAAAATGTATTATTTTTTCCCAAAAAAAAGAACTCCTTTCAGAGGAGCCTATTTTTATGATATCACCAACCAGCAATCTTATATTATTGAGAACAGTAGATTAGAGAAAATATTTACTGATATTCATGTAATTTCCGATATAGTGTTGTTAGGCTTATACCTAACTTTTGTGAAACTGTCTTTTTTCCTTGGGTAGAATATCCGTATATCTCCAAATATTTTTTTAAAAGATTCTTTTCAAATACAGTAGTAATGGTTTCTAAACTGCCGTCCATATTGATATAAGTATCTATTTTTTCTTCTTTTGTAATCTTATTTACTCTGGAAAAGAAATAATCCGGTAGATCTTCCAGAGTAATTTCATCACCTGAAGAGAAGTTGGCAGCATATTCAATGACGTTTTCTAACTCTCTTATATTGCCTGGCCAATCGTGCAGCAAAAATATTTTTTCTACTTCTTTTGACAACATTTTTTTGTTAATGTTCATTTGCTGACACAGTTTTTGCAGTATGTATTCACAACATAACAAAACATCATTTTCTCTTTCCTTAAGGGAAGGTAATTCTAAAGGAATTACATTTAATCTATAAAATAAATCATGTCTAAACTTCTTAATTTGTATTAATTCTTCTAGATTTCTATGAGTTGCCGATATAATCCTTACATTGATTTGAATAGGATCATTACCTCCAACTCTAATGATTTGCTTTTCTTGAAGTACTCTTAATAATTTTGGCTGAAGATGGAGTGGTAAGTCCCCAATTTCGTCTAAAAATAAGGTTCCATTATTGGCGAGTTCAAACTTTCCTATCTTCCCCTTAAGGCTGGCACCTGTAAATGCACCACTTTCATATCCAAAAAGCTCTGATTCCAGAAGATTTTCCGGTATAGCACCGCAATTTATGGCTACAAACGGTTTGTTTTTTCTCCTGCTTGCATTATGAATCGATCTTGCAAATAATTCTTTACCGGTTCCGCTCTCACCATTTAATAAAATGGAAGAGTCAGATTGTGCAGCAATTTTTGCCTTTTTAATCACTTTTACCAATTCAGGACTCTTTCCAATAATATTTGAAAAATCTTTACAATCACTATCTTTAGAATTTATTGCAATATCAATGATATCTTTAATTTTATCAAAACTCAAAAGCGTAGAGATTTTTTGATTATCCAATACAATATCACTTACTTTGTATGCTACTTTAATGGCTCTTTTATCTACTTTCCAAGTGCCGAATATCTCATTATTGTCTGTATTTCTTATTTCTAAGTTTTTGATAATTGTTCCAATTTTTTCACCTATAATTCTGTCTTTTGAGGCATTAATTCCTAAAGTCTTTAATGCTCTCTCACTAATATGTGTTATGAGCTCTTGTGAATTTATGATTATAATTTCTTTGTTTATCAAATTAATGATCTCATTAATTTCAGCCATTTTCATATTGAGTCTATTAGAATTTTTTATATTAAGCACTTCAATTTCAATTGTTCTGGCTACTTGCTGTAATATTGCAAGATATTCATCACATTTGCTAAGCATTAGCTCCTTTTGCTCGGAATTAAATGCGGCAAAACTAACAACTCCAATATTCTGCCCTTCAACTTTTATAGGATATGTCATGTTTCCCCGTTCTTCGCAATTAAAATAATTGGAACATTTTTGACAAACATGACTATCTTTTGTTGTCTTATTCCATTCGGGTTCACCGGATCTAAGAATTTTTGCAAATATTGAATCCTGCGGACTATTTTCATATATTCTATAATGAAATTTCCCAGTGCCTCCAACCCGTACCAGTTCATCGTCTACTACCGTTACATCGATATTGAGTGTAGCAGAAATATCTTCCGCTACGTTTTGAATTTTATCTTCTAGTAATCGTAAATAGGACATTCACTTCCCCCTCCTATCCGAGAAACTGTGAAGCTAGTCGTTAACCTTAATTTCTATTGGAAACATTCTACAGTAAGTCCAATGTTATGATGATTTCTCCAAATGCTTGTTCATATGCTTATCTAAAATGCCGCTTACACCTACTAATGATATGAGTATAAGAATCCCTCCAATAATAATTCTTAATGATAACAAATCAGAAAATATACTAACGCCTAATATAACACTGAAGATAATTCGGCAGGCTGATACCAATGAACCTTTTACTGCATCAACGTATCGGTATCCTATTGTAATAAAGATTTGGCCCAATACGCCCATTAGACCGGATATGAACATATAAAAAGCAATCATTGGCTGTGGTATCACTAATTTAGGCAATATAATCATAAAGCTCATTAAAGATCCTATTAGCATTAGATAACAGATAATTAGATAGCTTTCATCGTATTTTCTGGCTTCGCGTAATGCTGAAATACCAACTGCCGCTACTATCCCAGATATCAATGCCGTTACATCTCCAATGTTTATGTTCTGAAAGTCCGGAACAACGATTAAATAATATCCAATCATAGTCAAGATTAAAAAAATGATATAATACTTTTTTATCTGCTCTTTATTCAAATAGGGTGCAATAAGAAATACAAAGACCGGATAAGTCATATTTAACATGTTTGCATTTGTTATCGTTGTATACTCTACACCTATAAAGAAAAGTATAATCGCAAGGGTATTGAAGATTGCTCTCAACAAAACATATTTGATATTATTAGGTTTTAATGGTTTTTTCTTTACAATGACATAAACTAAAAATATTACAAATCCTATAAAAAAGCGACTGAACGCCATTACAATACCTGAGAGATTTGAAGCTTGAATCGCTACCTTAGCAAATACAGATCCAAGTGCAAAAAACAATGCTGACAACGCAACTAATATAATACCTTTATATGTCCTGCTTATATTCATATGAAACCTTCCTTAATGGATAATTGTTTATGGTTGTAATTGCACTGTTTTCTCTTAATTACGCTCTTTTTATTTTAGCTGTAGTTTTTTTTATGTTAGGCTTCAGTAGGAACAGAGAGGAGAAAATCTAGGGGCTACCAACGAATTGGTTAATGTTAGGGGAGAGTTGTTAATATTCGTTCAGCAGCCCCTATGTCATCTTTGTTCCAACCTTTTAAATTCTTTATCTATTCAACAGCAACCACTTTACGCAAATCGACGGCCTTTCTAACCGCATAAAGATTTTCTTCTTTAGTTCTAGGATCCGTGACGCATCCCGGCCCTACGATTAAGCCTTTTCCATCTATTTGATCCACAGCTTCAAGAACATGTTTTTCAATTTCTTCCGGCGAGCTGCTGGACATGATACTGTTGTATTTCAAAACGCCATCCACAAAATATGGTACTTCTTGTATACCCCCTAAAAAGCATTTTGAAGTTTTCTTTCTCGCTTCTTTAAAATTGGGTTCTGTATATCTATCGTGCCAATTCAGGCAATTACACGGGTATTTCTCCACCGTATCAAACATAATATTTTCACCGTGTATATGTACAACGTTAAAATAAGTATCATCTTTGAATGCTTCAATGAGTTCTAAATCATATTTCGCGCCAAATTCCTCATAGTTCTCATCATTCATAAGATCATAAGTGGCACATTGGGTTGCTAAAAAGAATCCGCTTACCCCAGCTTCTATATTGGCTTTTATAAAATTTATTGTGGTCTCAGTAATCACCTCAAGGGCCTGATGAATCATTTTGGGTTCTTCTTTCATATCATGAAATAATCGATCACCTGCCAGTTTCTTTGCAGTTGTTAAAGGACTGAATATGGTTTGAATGAAAGGCGTGTTTTTTTCTATATTTTTGCTAACATGTTGTGCCAATTGTAATTGTTTTCCCCAGGTGCCGTAATATGCTGGCAAAGTCTCTAAAATAGACCAATCTTTTATATCCTTTATTCCAAATTGATCAATAATCGGTTCTTTGTATTTTTGACAATAAAATCTTATCTTTGAACCCCAATCTTGTACCGAATATGTTCCAAAAGGCATTAATTTTATAAAATCATAGTCATATTTTTGGTTCAAGTTTATTTGTTCTTCCGCTAACATTCTGGGATCCTGGTCTACTTCTGAAAAATGCATCCATATACTAACTGGAATTCGATCAACTTCTTGACCATTTAAAGCAGCTTTTATTCGCTCCTCCCTGTTCATTTTCTACCTCCTCATAAATAATTTTTTTATTTATTTATAGCCGGCATAAATAAAATTTAAAGGTATGGTTGTATAGTTGTATAGTTGTATATACAACTA
>JAKSCF010000220.1 GCA_022360735.1 Clostridia bacterium | reverse complement strand
GTTGTATCCGTTATGATGGTACTGCCTTGTTTTAATACAACGGTTACACCGGCAACACTTGGCTCACCGGTGTCTTGTATGCCGTCTAAATTTAAATCGTTCCAAACATAATTCCCCAGTGATGCTGTGCGATAATAGCCTGCATCTATGGTATTATCCACTTCTCCGGCTTCTATATCAATGACGCCCGTATAGCTGTCAGCACCATAGTCGCTATCTACAGTATCCTCACTACCCTGACCTTGATCCACCATAAAATATCCACTAGGTGTAACAAATTGAACGATATATTCATCCGGAAGAAGATCAGCAAACTCATAATAACCATCTTTTCCATTTTTTCTTGCTGTTTTAGTACTGGAAATCAAGTTCTTATCTTTATCACATAAATTGACGGTTACATCATTGATTCCGGTATTGCCATCGTTTTGAACGCCGTCTGCATTAAGATCTTCCCATACAAAATCTCCCAGTATGGCTCTATGTATGCCTGCATCCACGTTTGTAATGTGATCACCTGACTTTAAAGTGATGGTGTCCGTTCTTCCTAGGGTATTGATGTCACTATCTTCATTATCATTACCTTGATTCTGTGTAGTAGCAACATAGTCAGCCGGAATGACGAACTGCACATAATAGGTGCCGGGCTCCAGGTCGGTGAATTTATAGAAACCATTTAAACCGGTTGTCAAGGTTTCTATTAATGTGTCGCCGCTGTCATATAAACTGACCGATATATTTTCTACACCGGGTTCCCCACTATCCTGCTCTCCATTATGATTGATGTCATTCCAGACCAGATCTCCTAAACTTGCAAGATTATATAGGCCTTGGTCAATGGTGTTAATTCGTTCTCCTGCTTCTAAGGCATACGACTCTGATTTTCCAATATCAACACCCGTTGGATACCCGTTACTGTCCACCGTATCATCTGAACCGACATACTGTGGTGAATACTTATCGTAGCCATTTTTTATGAATTCTACGATATAAGCTGCCGGAAAAAGATCATCGAATACATAGTATCCTGAATTATTGGTGGTTGTGCTCTCCGTCGGTATGCCATCTTTATATAAATTAACGGTTATGCCTTCTATACCGGATTCACTTTCTTGAAGACCGTCTGCATCCATGTCATGCCATACAAAGTCTCCGATTGATCCTAAATACATACCTGCATCCATGGTGGGATTATTTTCACCAGAAGTTAATGTAATCAGCTCCGATTTTCCATCCGTATCAATATTACTATCTTTTGATGTATTGCTGCCGCTATATGCAGGTGAAATTTTATATTGACCATTGGATATGACCTCAATGTAGTATTGACCTGGGTCTAAATCCGTGAATTCATAAAGTCCAATGGCGCTTGTTGTTCTGTGGCCTAATAGCGTATGGGTATCATCATATAAGTTGACCCGAATACCTTCTAATCCCGGCTCGCCAGAATCTTTAATACCATCGGTGTCTTTATCGTTCCACACCAAGTCTCCTATACGCCCTACTCTGTATAGTCCGGCATCCGCATCCAAGTTATCATTGGTGCCATCTAAACTGATGACATCTGTTATCCCTGCATCACTACCGGTTACATTGATATCTGAATCTAATGCATCATCTCCGCCTTGATTTTGAAGGGATATTTCATACCCATCCGGCACTGTAAATTTCACTTTATAATTCCCCCCAGAAAGATTAGGGAATAAATAGTAACCCGGATTGTCATTTTGGTCAAAACCTGTTCGTGTATACTTGCCGTCAACAGGGTTGCCGGCATTATCTAAAAGCTCAACCAAAACACCATTGATACCAGGTTCGTCGGCATCTTGGATCCCATTTTTATTCATATCTTCCCAAACATAGTCGCCTAGGTTAACGGTACTGCTGGGATCAGGCTGAATAAAATAACCAACTTTTATAGGTTCAGAAGGTAAAAATGGTTCAGGACCATTTTCGTCCGGATAAGTAGCACCGTAGCCAAAAGAGTTCCATGTGGGTTCATTAACAGGAGAGCCTGCCGGTGCTCGCATTGGCCATTCCAGCACAATTTCTTCATTAACGTTGAGTTCAATACTACCAAAGTCAAACTTAAGCGATTTGACGGTTGTAATGTCTTCCGGAGGTGTTTCGCTCCAACCGGAATTATTTTTATTCAAAGGGTTATATAGCTGTGATAAATCAGGTGAATCACTGGTTGAATAATACAGCTTGATTTCATCAGCATCTGCCCCTGCAGGAAGTGATACAATTTTAATTTCATTGACCAAGTATGGGCGCCATTGGCTTTCTCTTGCTTTAGTGTCCAGAAGACCAATATCACCGATATAAGGTAAGATGTCTATGACAACAATATTTCCAATAGGGCCGTTGGAGTCTGTATTTCTAACTTTTAACTGATAGTCTGCAATACCCCCAGGCAAAGTTTTTCCTTGAGAAGGATATTTGCTCCAACCGCTATCCAGTTCACCGTTTAACCATTTATCAGAACTTAGAGTCCCTACAAATTTTACAAAAAAGCTTGCTTCCGACTGAACCAGATAATCTGTATTGGCATCATTATCCATGTCCAGCACATCACTTTCCTTAGAGGATGCTTTAAAATCATCGGTGATGGTCATGTACATAATATTATCCACATGGCCGACTAAAGTTCCGTCTTTTATTTTGCCGGAGTAAGTAATATCAATAGCCTCTCCGGGCTCTAGTTGTTTACCCGTAAAAGTCCATTTAAATAAGTCTCTTTCAACACCAGCTATCGTTTTTTTATAGGTGGTAAATGTTGGTGCAGGGCTTACACTACAGCTTTCAATCTGAATATCCTCAAGTTCTTGAGGTAAAATATCAATAAAAGCAGGATCATCTAAATCCCCTGTAGCATAATTATGATTCTTAAGGGTCAATTCAAAAGAAACCCTTTCTTCATCATAGTAGGCACTTTTACCCAATCGGGTTTTACTTGGATCCAGCCACGGTTTGGGATCCACTACTTCAATAGTAACCTCAGCATGATCGGATAGGCTGTTGCCTTCATCATCTGTAGCAAATAAATCGGCTTCGTTGGTAATGGATGCCTCTGTCCTGACGGCAATACCGCCGGCTGTTCTGATGATATCCAGTATTTCACCGCTGACGTTGATATTAGATGTATTTGAGAATCCTGATTCTACAGTTCCAAAATCCCATTTCACATGAGTCACATATTCATTTGACCCAAACCCTAAATCACCGGTGTTTAAAGTCGTTGACGATGACCTGGATATATCATCTCTCCATAACGTCCAGTCCTTTTTATTGGATTTATAATAAATATTTAATAGTCCGCTTTGATTGTATACACCAGACGTAATACTTTTTAAATCAATTGCATTAGGAATTGTATCAATAATGTTAAAATTTGATAAAGGAACATTTCCGGAATTTTTAATATTTGAAATATAGAATTGTGCTGTTTGCCCACTGGAATATTCATCATTGGATTGCCTAGAAGTTTTGATTAAATTTCCGACTGCATATGTTGCTGTTTCAAAACCGTGTTCTGCTGAGTCGGCTTTGGTTTCAGGTTCACTGCCGTATAAAGGTGTTCCTGTTACTTTAACTTCATTTTCT
>JAKSCF010000315.1 GCA_022360735.1 Clostridia bacterium | reverse complement strand
GCATTAATTTGGAGAAAATTTGATAGCAGATAAGGTATAAAAGCCTAACCGCAAACAACCGCCGTCCATGGCTTAAGTTTGCTCACAGACGTCCTGGCTGTGCACGACTTTTATACCTTATCTGCCACCTAAATTTTCTAACCAAATTAACACAAGAAACAAATATTCATACACCTGTATTCAATTGCTAAAGATATTATCAACAGTATGAATAATAAGTACTAATAAAGGAGGACAATGTATGCGAAAGCTAGATGCTCAAGCTATAAAAGATATGGCCTTAGGGGCTTCGCTGTTAGGAACCGGAGGGGGCGGGGATCCTTATGTTGGTAAATTGATGGCACTTCAAGCTATCAAGAACCATGGACCGGTGACAATGATTGATGTGGATGAAGTGCCGGATGATGCCTTTGTAGTGCCGACAGCCATGATGGGTGCGCCTACTGTTTTGATAGAAAAGATAGCCAATGGATCGGAATTTAAGAGGGGTTTTGAGGCTATGGAAAAATACTTTGGTAAAAAAATATATGCTACAATGCCCATTGAAGCAGGCGGTGTCAATTCAATGTTACCCCTAGCAGTGGCAGCTCAAATGCAGGTGCCGATTATTGATGCAGATGGGATGGGAAGAGCTTTCCCGGAATTACAAATGGTAACTTATCATTTGCATGGTATTACATCGGGGCCGATGGTAGTGACAGATGAGAAAGGCAACGTAGCAGTTTTGGATACTATCAGCAATCAATGGTCGGAGAATATTGCCAGAGCCATGACGGTTGCACAAGGCGGCTCTGTTATGATTTGTATCTATCCTATGACGGGAAAGGATATCAAGGCTTGTGGGATTAGAGATATAATGACCTACTCTGAAGAGATCGGAAAGGCTATAAGACAGTCCAACCAGTATGACATTCCGCCGGTAAAACAGCTTTTGGATAAAATTAATGGATATGAATTGTTTAGGGGGAAAATTACAGATGTGCTGAGAGAAACCAGAGGCGGCTTTAACTTTGGAACCGTAAAATTGGACGGTTTAGAAGCATATAAAGGTGAAAATTGTGAGGTAGGCTTTCAAAATGAAAATCTTGTAGTCAATAAAAATGATCAAGTTTTGGCTACGACACCAGACTTAATATGCTTGGTAGATATAGAAAATATTACACCGATTACTACGGACGCTTTAGAATATGGCAGACGAGTATTGGTGATTGGCATCAAATGTGATCCTAAGTGGAGAACCCAAAAAGGTATCGAAACCGTAGGGCCAAGATATTTTGGTTACGATATGGACTATCTACCCATTGAAGAACGCATGAAAGGAGTCAAGCAGGATGGTATATAGATTAGGAGTAGATGTTGGCGGCACCAACACAGATGCAGTTATTTTAGATGACAATTTAAAACTGATTGAAAATGTAAAAGTGCCTACAACAGAAGATGTGACAACAGGAATCTTTGAAGCAATACATGCGGTCTTGGAAAAATCTAAAATAGAAAAAAATGATATTAAATATGCAATGCTGGGTACGACACAATGTACCAATGCTATTGTAGAAAGAAAAAAATTGAATCAAGTAGGTATTATACGGTTAGGTTCACCGGCAACCCATTCCATAGAGCCTATGGCGGATTGGCCGGAGGATTTAAGAAATGTTGTGAGTGAAAACTTCTTTATTGTCAAAGGGGGATTTGAGTTTGACGGCAGAGAATTAACACCTTTTGACGAAACTGAAATAAGAGATGTGGTAAATAAAATGAAAGGTAAAGTTGAGGCTGTTGCCATTTCTTGTGTTTTCTCTCCTGTTCGATCAGACCATGAGAAGATGGCAGCAGATATAATCAAAGAAGAATTAGGAGATATTCCAATTTCTATGTCTCATGAGGTTGCCAGTATGGGGCTTTTGGAAAGAGAGAATGCTACTATATTAAATTCTGCGTTAATGAAGGTGGCTGAAACGGTTACCGAAGGTTTTAAAGAAGGGTTGAAAAAAGAAGGTGTCAATAGAGCAGAGGTGTTTTTATGTCAAAATGACGGGACGCTGATGAATGTAGAGTATACTAAAAAGTTTCCCATTTTAACGGTAGCCTGTGGTCCTACCAACAGCATTAGGGGTGCTTCTTTCTTAAGTTTAAAGAAAAATGCTATCGTATTAGATGTGGGTGGTACCACTACGGATATTGGTGTTATTGTTAATGCATTTCCAAGAGAATCTTCTTTAGCCACTGATGTTGGCGGCGCACGTACCAATTTTAGGATGCCTGATATTATTGCTATAGGGCTTGGTGGTGGAACGATTATAAGGACTGAAAACGAAGCAATAAAAGTAGGTCCTGATAGTGTAGGTTATCAATTAACTCAAAAGGCTTTAGTTTTTGGAGGAGATACTTTAACCGCTTCTGATATTGCGGTTCGATTGGGTATGGCTGATATAGGGAACCCATCATTGGTGGAGCATATACCTGAGGAATTTGCAAAGTCAACTATGGATATTATGATGGAGAAAATTGAAGAAGGCATTGACAAAATGAAGCTGTCTTCCGAGGCTGTACCGGTTGTATTGGTAGGAGGTGGAGGTGTCATCGTAAAGGATAACCTAAAAGGCGTATCGGAGCTTATAAAACCTGAGAGTTTTCCTGTTGCCAATGCCATAGGCTCGGCCATTGCTCAAGTTAGCGGAACCTTTGAAAAACTGTTTGCCCTTGATGCCATAACAAGAGATGAAGCCCTGAAAACAGCTAAAAAAGAAGCTGTAGCCACAGCTATAAGGGGAGGAGCTGACCCAAATAAAGTAGAAGTGGTAGAAGTCGAAGACGTGCCTTTAGCATATCATCCAGGCAATGCTACAAGAATAAAAGTAAAAGCAGCCGGAGATTTAGCTATAAATCAATAAAGATAATTATTCAAATAACCACACTTGGATGTGGTTATTTTTTTCCTAGTCCATTAATTTAATGCCCTTGATGTACCCGAATGTATTGAATGTGTAATTGAGTTGGTATATAATTGTTTTGCTGGTTATCAAACCCTTGAAAGGAATAAAAAATAAAAACGGGTGGGAAAATTGGGATTACATACATTTGGGGGTGACAGAATGAAACCTATTAAAATTTATTTATTAATGACTGTGACGACAGTGTTTTGGGCGGGTGCTTTTGTAGCAGCGAAAATCGGGATTACTGAAATGACACCTGTTCAACTGACCTTTTATCGTTTTTTCTTTGCATCTTTAGTGATTGTTTTTATTATGATGCGAAAAGAAGAAAGGAAAGATTGGTTAATAAAAAAAGAGGATATGCTGTTTGTTTTTCTTTTAAGT
>JAKSCF010000367.1 GCA_022360735.1 Clostridia bacterium | reverse complement strand
TTCTTTTACTAAATCTTCCATTACACCTATTAAAGCGGTACACCCTACCCTATTATCAAAAGCTTTACCCATTACATAATCATTAGCCAATTCAACAAAAGGTTCATCAAATATTACGGGATATCCAGCCTTAATTCCTGACTCTGAAACATCTTCTCTGCACGTAGCCCCAATATCTATCCACATATCCTCAAGTTTTGGATCTATAAACCCCTCACTGGAAGATATATGGTAGGATTTAATCCCAAAACAGCCTTTGATATTGCCATAAGGAGTTTGTATTCGCACTCTTTGACCAAATAATATATTAGATGAAAATAAGCCAGTTTGAGTCACATAAATATATCCTTTTTCATCAATATACTTTACCATGAAACAAGGCTCATCCATATGAGCGTCTAATAAAACAATCGAAGCATGTGGATCAGACCCCTCAATTTTTACAAATAAATTCCCCATGACATCTAAATAATATTTATCTATTCCAAGACTCTTCATTCTTTCTATTATGTAATCGCTTACATCCTGTTCAAATCCCGGACCTCCATTTAATTCACTTAATTCACTAAGCGTTTTCTTTAGCATAATTTCCACTCCTTTATCCAATTATCTGCAAATATATACCTACTTATCAATCACTTACTACATGAGAGTAGTATACCTCTTTAGTTTTCTTAATTACTGTCTCAGGGTTAGGTAATGGTAATACTTCAGCACATATATAACCATCATACTTGATAGCTTTCAGCCCATTAAATACAGACTCAAAATTCAAAAGACCAAGTCCTGCTGCCATCCTATTGTTATCACACAAATGCAAATAACCCATTACGTCTCCATTATCATAAATAGAATTAAAAAATGACTTCTTCTCTTCTATATTCATATGGTAGGTATCTGCCAGCATTTTTATATAGGGGTTATTATAAGATCTTACCATCCTAGCAGTATCATATAGAGATTTCCCACAAGCAATCTCATATCTATTTATAGCTTCCAAGTATAATATCACTTCTTTTTCAGATGCATACTCTAAAAGCTCTTCTATACATTCATTTACTCTTGATAAAATTTCTATTTCATTCGCTCCTTCAGATGCAGCAGTGCTCCCTCTCGCTCCCCCAATAATAACCCCTGTCTCATGTTTACTGGCATAATCTATATTTTCTTTCAACCTCTTAACCACCTCTTTCCGTATATGTTTATACGGTGAAACCATACAAAATCCATCCTTAGTAAAATTACTTCCTGTTGCTATTGCAGAAATTTCCACATTATATTTTTCTAATAGTTTTTCAAACTTCTCCACATCTATATCCTTAGGAGTAGTTATAGATATCTCTACTCCTGGGATATCATTTTCTGATAATTTCTTTATACATTCCTCTGGATCTCCATGAAAAGGAAATGGTGCATATTGTGATAAATTTTTAAAGGGAGAAAACGCTATTGAAAGTTTCATATTAAACACCTACTTTCGTAATTTTTGAATATCGAATATATTTTTTCAAAGATTTATCTTAAGTTAGGTAGAAACATAGATATTTGAGGAAAAAAAGTTATAATTAATAATACGCATACTAAGACACCAATCATAGGGAAAAGCCATCTAAATGTTTCCTCTATCTTCATGTTACTTATTTTACAAGCTACAAAAGTATTGACGCCCACAGGAGGTGTACACATGCCTATTACTAAATTGAATACCATAATTAAGCCAAAATGAACAGGGTCCACACCAATAGATTCAGCAATCGGTAATAACAATGGTGTAAGTATAATTATTGACGGTGCAGTATCCATAAACATACCTGTAATAAATAATAATATGTTAATCAACAATAATAATATAATCTTATTTGTCGAGAAACCTGTTATAGACTCCGCCATCATCTTTGGAATCATCTCAATGGCTAATATTTTACCAAGCGCAGCCGCTCCTCCTAAAATGATACAAATACTGCCTACTGTCATAGCTGTATTTTTGAAAATTTTTATCAGGTCTTTGACTTTAATTTCTTTATATACAAACATTCCGACTATAATTCCATAATCAGAAGATATTATAGCTGCTTCTGTAGGTGTAAATATTCCTCCATAAATACCCCCGAGTATTATGACCGGAATAAGAAGTGCCCATTTAGCTTCATTAAACGCCTCCCATTTTTCCTTTAGAGAAGCTTTTTCTCTAATAATTCCATACTTATATCTTTTAGCATTAATATATACGAAAAGCATTAATGCAGCTGCCATTAGCATTCCAGGGACTATGCCTGCCAAAAATAAATCGGTTATGGATACTCCCGCTGCAACACCATATATAATTAAGTTAATACTTGGCGGAATAATAGGCCCTAAAGAACCGGATGCTGCAGCTAATGATGTTGCAAAACCTTTATCATAGTTTTCTTTAGCCATAGCAGGAATCATTATCCCGCCTATAGCTGCTACTGTTGCTATTCCTGATCCAGATATTGCTGCAAAAATCATGCATGTAAAGACAGTAATCATTCCTAAAGATCCCGTTACTCCTCCGAACATCTTAGAAGAAAAATTAACTAATCTTTGTGAAATCCCACCTTGAATCATAATATTTCCAGCTAAAACGAAAAAGGGTACTGCCAATAGAGGGAAACTATCTGCTGATGTAAAAAATG
>JAKSCF010000311.1 GCA_022360735.1 Clostridia bacterium | reverse complement strand
TGTGATGCCAACATAGGGACATTTGCTTATCTCTCAAAAAAACTTTCAATACCTTACTTTGTAATGGACATTCCCCATAAGAAAAATGAAAAGGCTGTTTGCTATGTAGTCAATCAATTAAATGAAATGATTCATCAATTAGAAAAACTAACCGGGAACCGATTTAATCATGACCGGCTTAAGGCCATATTATTGATTGAAAACCAAACCATAGAATATAGAAAAAAAGTATTAAAGCTCATGACAGAAAAAGATTTATCAATAACCATAACGCATGAAATGTATATGATGAATGCAGCCCATGTCGTCATGGGAACAGAAGAAATTTTAGAGTTTTATACCTCTTTGTATCATGATTTAACTAAAGCCCGACCTCGACATAAAAAACGTATATTATGGGTACATACTTTACCCTTTCCTTTTGAACCCTTTAAAAAATATTTTAACCATAATGATAATGTTGAGATTATAGGAATGGAGTTGAACTATCCTAAGCTAAAGGTTTTAGATGAGACGAGACCCCTGGACGCACTTGCCGATAAAATGATCGATAATGTCTATAATGGCCCATACATCAAAAAAATGAATCATGTAATAGAAATGGCACAGACTCTTAAAGTAGATGGTATTGTTCATTTTTGTCACTGGGGCTGCAGGCAAAATGCAGGAGGGACAGCATTATTAAAAAAAGCGTGCCAAGAGGTAGAGTTACCTTTTCTTTCATTAGATGGGGACGGAATAGATATGAGAAACAATCAGCAAGGTCAAATGATAACGCGAATGGACGCTTTTTTGGAGATGGTAGATAGGTGGTGAAAAAATGATTGGTTATGTATGTCGATATACGCCTTATGAAATATTTGAATTTTTTGGACAAGACTTTGAAAAAATTGCACCCAATATGCAGCACACACCTTTGTCGGATGCTAAATTTCATAAAAATATGTGCTCCTATTCTAAAGGGGTACTGGAGCTGTGCCTTCAAGGCCATTATGACGCTATTGTTTTAACCAATTGCTGCGACAGCATTAGACGGATATATGATGTTATAAAAGAAGCTATGCCTAACCAGTGGGTTTATATGATGGAATTACCAAGAAAAAAAACAAGGGAAGCAGCGGCCTTTTGGCAGTCAGAGATTGAAGAACTGATTATTGCTTTGGAGAAAAAATTTGATAAAAAGTTTAATTGGGATCATTTCAATAATTTTATTAACGAGAAAAAAACAACAGAAAAAAGTAAAGATAACAATGAAAAAATATTATTGTTAGGGGCCCAACTAACAAAGGATGCCTACGACATCTTAGCCAATAAAACTAAATTCGATGACCGGACATGCAGTAAGACCGATGATGTAAGAAGCTTTAAATCAAATACTTATGCAGCTGCTTTACTTAATCAGTTGCCTTGTTTTCGGATGCAGAATTTCTGGGATACTTTAGAGGATGATATAACCAATAATAATCCACCTGGGATTATCTATCACACCCTGAAATTCTGCGATTATTATGCGTATGGCTATGCCTATTTAAAAGATAAGTATAAAGGAGAACTTCTAAAAATAGAAACAGATTATTTAGCAAAGCAAAAAGGACAAATCAGTACCCGTCTGGATGCCTTTTTGGAGATGATATCCGTAAAAAAAGAGAAAAGATATGAAACCAATAGCCAAAAGAAAAAATTATTCTTAGGGATTGACAGTGGTTCAACTTCTACTAACGTAGTCATTATGGATGAACAAAAAAAGATATTGTCTTATCATATTGTTGCGACAGGAGCTAAAAGCATCATTAGTGCACAGAGGGCCTATCAAGATATATTATCTAAAGCAGATATTTCAGAAAAAGATATTACATATGCTGTTGCTACAGGCTATGGAAGAGATTTTATTTCTTTTTCGGATCAAAGTGTTACCGAGATATCATGTCATGGGCGAGGTGCTTACTTTTTTAACGCATCAGTTAAAACCATTATAGACATAGGAGGACAGGACAGTAAAGTCATCCAAACTAATGAAAAAGGTGAAGTCAAGGACTTTGTAATGAATGACAAATGTGCAGCCGGAACAGGAAGATTCTTGGAAATGATGTCAAAAACGTTGGAGAGTCCGCTGGAGGAGATGGGAAATATGGCACCATCACGAAAAGAGCCCATAGAGATTACAAGTATGTGCACCGTTTTTGCAGAATCAGAAGTCATTTCATTAATTGCTGAAAACAAAGAGAAAGCAGATATTGTGTCAGCTATTCATCGTTCTATGGCTCAAAGGTCGGCTTCTATGGTAGAAAGAGTGGGAAAACAAAAAGGATATATGATGACCGGAGGCGTAGCTAAGAATAAAGGCATTGTCCATTCAATAGAGACCTATTTAAACGAAAAACTTGTTATCCCACAAGAGCCTCAAATAATAGGAGCGGTTGGAGCGTGTCTGTTTGCAATGGACAGTTATGACAAGGGCACTAAAGCATCTCAGGAAGATGTTTCCAATATCGGGTAGGCATATATTGTTTTCTTAGTCTGTTATTTTCTCTTCCTTCAATTGCAATAT
>JAKSCF010000659.1 GCA_022360735.1 Clostridia bacterium | reverse complement strand
ATGGCTGTCATCTCTTCCGGCGTGCTGTTAAATGTTGGAACCACCGGAACTCTCACTATAATCTGGACTCCTGTCTGAGCCAGCTTCTCTAAATTAGACAGTATTAATGAATTGGACCGGCCAGTAAATAATCTGTGTTTTTCACTAGAAATATGTTTCACATCATACATGACCAAGTCCAAAAATGGTATCATGGATTCTATGACTTCAT
Organism: Clostridia bacterium; assembly: GCA_022360735.1. The sequence goes on along the minus strand of JAKSCF010000659.1, from coordinate 7,389 downwards.
AACCAGCAAAACCCGTGGTTTCAATTGCTGTGTTAATACCGGTATCTTTACACCCTTGCAATAACGCCTTGGCAAAATCAGGTTGGAAAAGGGGTTCTCCTCCTGATAATGTAATACCGCCGCCTGAACGCCTGTAATAGATATTATCTTTTAGAACTTCATGGATGATTGTTTTTACCGTAACTTCTTTGCCAACCGTTTCTACTTTCCCCTGTCTTGTCAAGGTTTGGCATTCTTTTTCTTGGGTTTCCGGATTGGAGCACCATTGACATCTCAGAGGGCATCCTTTCAAAAAAACCAACGTCCTTATCCCTGGTCCGTCATGTACGGAAAAGCGTTGTATTTCCGTTATTATGCCTTTACAATCACTCATCATATCCCTTAAAACACCTGCTCTGTACGCGCAATGATATCATCCTGTAAAGTCTTATCTAAAGCCACAAAATGTGCGCTATATCCTGCAACTCTTACAACCAAAGTCTTATAAGCCTCTGGATTTTTTTGAGCTTCAAGGAGTGTTTCTTTACTGACCACGTTATATTGTACATGCATCCCTTTTTGATCAAAATATCCTCTTACCAACGCTGACAGTTTTTCCAAGCCTGTCTTTCCCATCAAAGCAGAAGGATGGAATTTTTGATTGAAGAGGGTTCCATTGGAAGCGATTGCATGATCCAGCATTGCAACCGAATTAGCTGCCGCAGTGGGGCCATTGACATCCCTTCCGGATATTGGAGATACGCCATCTGCTAAAGGCGCTCCGGCCTTTCTTCCGTCAGGCGTTGCACCGGTTTGTGCACCAAGAGGCACATTTGCCGATACGGGATACAGTCCGGGTTGGAAATGGCCGTTTCTAGGATTCTTATATTTTTCTACTTCCTTGCAATATACCGATGCAACATTCTTTGCCATGATATCTACTTCTAAAATATCGTTTCCAAACTTTGGAACCTGATCAATATCACTCAGCATAACATTATAATCTGAAGTCCCTCCCATTTTAGATGGTACTGCGAAACCTTCAACAATTACTTTCAATAGATTGGCTTGTTCGGTAGAAATTTTCTTCCCACCTTCAGTTAATTTATTGACGACGGTTTCCAAAACCTGCGGCGTAATGGCATTCTTTCCAATATTGGCCGCTCCTGCGAAATTGGAATCCATAGCTTCTTTAAACTGTGCCAGTGTATAATTCTTTTTATCAAATACGAGTTCTTTGATGACTTCCATTGAATCTGCAACATTAGCGACTCCAACGCCCTGTGGTCCGGTAAAATTATAGATTGCCCCACCTTCTTGTACGGTTCTTCCTCTACCGATACAATCGCTAACCATTGAAGATAAAAACGGTAGCGGAGCCCGCTCACTATGAGCAATATCCACTGCGTTATCGGCATTGGCAAGCAGTTTTACAAAATATTCCATCTGCACTTTGTAAGCATCCATCAGCTGTTCAAATGTAGTAAATTCTGTAATTTCACCGGTCTCGGGACCGACTAGTACGCTGCCTTCTTTACCATTATTAAAGGTGACTTCCATGACCTTTGCCATATTAAAAAATGCTGCATCGTGCCACCCTTCTGTCTTGCCGCCTTTCTGAGGTTCTACGCACCCAATAATTCCATAATCTCTTGCATCTTCTAAGCTCAAGCCTCTGCTGGTCAATGCAGGAATGATCACCTCATCGTTATAATAAGCCGGCATTCCCAAACCGATACGAGAAACCTCTCCTGCTTTTAATAAAAATTCATCCGGTGATTTGCTCCAGATACGAACTGAAATAGACGGCTGAGGCAGTTTGGTATGTGCGCTCGCTTCTAAGCATGCAATGGACAATGCATTGGTAGCATCTGTTCCGGTTTTGTCCTGTCCCCCGACAATTAAATTCTGGAACATGGGATAGCCTCCAAATCCCTTTGTTGAACCTTCGTCTCTGACTTTATTGATATCGTTAAATTTAACCCACAGACAATCAAGGATTTCCTGAGCTGCTTCCTTTGTCAGCTTTCCGGTTTTTATATCTTCTGAATAATATGGATACATATATTGGTCGAAACGCAGCGGCGATATGGAATGCCCATTGGATTCTATCTGTATTATTGCTTGTACAAACCAAAACGATTGTACGGCTTCATAAAAATCTTTTGCCGGCTTAGCAGGAACATTTTTACAGTTCAAAGCAATTCGTTTGAGTTCTTGACTTCTTTCACCGCTGACTTGTCCTGCCATCTTTTCAGCTAATTGAGCAAAGCGTTCTGCAAATTCAATAGCTGCCTTGGATGTAATAATGATTGCATTTAAAAAGTCACATTTTTTAATATATTTGGGACTGCTTTTATCTGCTGATTTCAAAGCGTCTTCGGCTTCTTTTATGATACCTTCAAAGCCTATTTTCAGGACTTTTTCATAGTCCACTCCAATATGACCGACACCATTAAAATAGTAATTGCCTACTGTAAAAACATTGTGATTCATCGCTTCTATTGTTTCCGGGTACATATATTGAGAAGCTAATTCATTGACGGTTTTACCGTCCCAATATGTAAGCACTTCTGTCAGTTGATTCTTTGTATCTTCACTGATTTCAAATACATCGCCTTTACGCAAAGCCAGTCTTTCAAATTCTTCTACCAGCCATTTGTATGAGAATTCAGGAAAAACCTGTGTGGAAAAAGGAGCTTTTGTTAAATTTCCAACTACCAATTCATCGTTTCTGATCACTATTGGTAAGTTTTTTAATATATGCTCCAGTGCTCTGGCTCTTCTCAAAACCGTTGGAAGATTCTCTGTTTTACGATATGACTCTGTCAGTAATACCGCTCTTTCACACTCCACCTGCGGTTTACCTTCATACAATCCGTCAATTAATCTTTGAATTCTTGAGCTAACATTGACACTTGATATATCCAATACTTTTCTCACTTTTTTTCCTCCTAACTATCTAATCCAACTAGGTATTTCTTAATCACTTTTTTATAAAACAATCCGGCCAATAATCCTCCTGCTATGGTTGCAAAGATCGGTATGATCAATCCATAGTAATTGCTTCCCCATGCATTATTTCCCCATCCATTAAAAAATAAAAACAGACGCGGTCCTAAGTCTCTCGCCGGATTCATTGCAAAACCCGTAAGGGGACCTAGGGCAATTCCGCCAAACGTAACACTGGCACCTATTGCAACTGCCGGTATACCCGCTGTAGGTGCCGACCCGTTTCCCGCATCGGTAGTAGCAAATATAACCAATACCAATACAAAAGTTAAAAATGCCTCATTTAAAAAAGCATGCATCATGGTCACATGCTCTGCCGCAGCCGTAACAAAAATACCTCCACTACCTAAGCCTTCCGTAACGCCTCTTACCATGTTGTTGGCACTCTCATATGCCAAAATATTGGTGCCGAATAAAATATATACCAATACTGCGGCACAGAACCCACCTAGTATTTGTGCCAGTATATAAGGCAAAACCTTTTTACCATCAAACCCACCAAATGCAGCTAACGCAATAGTGACTGCGGGATTCATATGGGCACCGCTGATACTTCCTACAACATATATCGCCAAGGTAATAGCGACACCCCAGCAGGCCGCCATCCAGGGATAATTGATATCACTCATTCCCAATACCAGTACCGCAACGGAACTCAATCCGACGGTAATAAACATAAACGTTCCAAACCATTCTCCCAAGCATTTTATAGCCGTAGAATCCTTTACGGATTCTTGAGCTGCAGAATCGTTTTTCATGTTTTTACCTCCTTTACCAAACCGGTTTTGTTACAGACACAGGATTTTGACCCATACCTTTTAATACGCTTAGACCCACTTCTCTTGCTTCTAAAACAGCTTGTCTTACAGCACCTGCATCTCCTGTGAAGGTAATTATAATTTCATTTGAAAAACAAGTGCCCACCGCAGGGCTGGCATATGTAATAATATCGACATTAGCGGTTTTTAATGCCACATCCGCCATCAGCATACCCACTGCTGCCGGTGCACCAACTGAAATTCCGAATGCTTTTCCAACCGGTGCTGAAAATGCTTTTTCCAGAGCAAAACTTGCTCTTGCAGTATAGTGCAGTTCTATATGCCCTGCATCACAACCGTAAACATTACCGAAATTTTCATCCAGCTCAGCCAACATGATTTCTACAGCCCGCCTGGCATCCGACACATCTTCGGATGCAAAGATAGTTGTGCTTCCATGTCCTGCGCCACCCTTTGTATCTCTTGCAAATTCAACTGCTGCAACGATTGTATTGGTTGCTTTTACAGCTACGTCTGCCGACATTATATGCGGTGCTCCGCCGGTTCTTGAACTCACAATACCAATGGAACGATATTTAGGGTCTAATTGAATCTTTTCGCGTAGGTCAGCATCCAGATTGGCAATGACCAACCCCACCGTATCTCCGGTTCCTGTACCCACAAATTCCGTCAACCCGCATGGTGCCACCGCTTCCTTATTTTCAGTACAATTACCTGCACCGGTTTCGGCATTGTCACAGCCAGCATTTTCCACTGCATCCATAATTTTTTTAACGATATCCGCTTCCATACATTTCATCTCCATTTCTTTAGTTTTAAAAATTACTTTCATCATAAGTGGCACGGGAAGAAATGTATTTTATTTATTCCACGAGAAAAAGAATAGTTTCTACTTTCTCTATTGTAGTTTTTCTTGTTTCTGTTGGTCTTTATTTTTCATATACCTTGAGTTTATTCCATTAAACGCCACTTATCATAGGTGGAAATATTACTATTTTTAGTGGTTTTTGTCGTTATTGTAAAGATTGTTTTCTTATGCTATAATCAAATTAAACAATATATAACAATTCAGAAAGATCTATTCACAATTGTATCTGTTTAATATCCTTGGAGGCTTTGTATGAAAGATTTCTTTGAAAAATCTTTGATGGAGATATTAGATGAAGATGATTTTATGACTGTTCAGGACGAACTATCAAATTTATTACAGTTCTCTGTTATTACAATTAATCCCGACGGAACCCCTATAGGCCATTGGAACAACTTTACAGAATTTTGTGGCCTGATCCGCAGTTCACCTATCGGTGCCCAAAACTGTATGGAATGTGATAGACAAGCCAGTCTTCGTGCACTAAAATGCAGCACTCCCCAGAGCTATTTGTGCCATTGTGGTCTTCATGACTGTGCTGCTCCTATCATTGTAGAAAATCAGTATTTAGGTAGTGTATTGGGGGGGCAAGTTTTCACCCATGAAAGTGAAAGGTCTAATGTAGATACACGGTCTATTTCATCTAAATTTAACATTTCCGAAAAAAAGTTACAGAATGCACTTTCCAAAATAGCAATCGTTCCCGAAGAATATTTACAGCGTTGTATAAAATTTTATAGCTTTATGTCCTCATATTTGGCTGAAATGAGTATTCAAAAAGTAATTCAAGAACACCTGACCAAAGAAACCAATAAAAATTTACAATTGCAGCAAATAGTAAAAAAACAAGAGTTAAAACGTATGCAGGCCCAGATGAATCCTCATTTTTTGTTTAATGCTCTCAATTCTATTGCACGAATGGCCATGCAAGAAGATGCACCTAAAGCTGAGCAACTCATCTATGAATTGGCTGATTACTTACGCTATACCATAAAAAATACCTCTGACATGCCTACATTGGAAAAGGAACTCAATAATCTATTTCACTATATTGCCATACAAAAAATACGTTTTGGAGATCGTATCACTTTTATTATTGATATTGATTCTTCTTTGCTAGAGTACAAGATTCCGTCTATGATACTGCAGCCTATCGTTGAAAATTCCATTATTCATGGACTTGAATCACTAAAAGAAGGAGGATACGTTAAAGTTATTGGCAAAAAAATAGTTGAAACTTCTGAGTTTCAACTATTGATTATAGATAATGGTATAGGCTTTCCCCCAAATATATTAGAATTATTTAATAATAAAATTCCATTTAAAGATAACTACATTGGCTTGGGTTTGATCAATACACATATTCGAATTAAACACCTCTTTGGTGAATCCTATGGAATAATAATCAGCAATAATCCATTCGTCGAGAATTGCGTGAGTATTAAACTCCCCTGTTCACTCTAGAATATAATATAGTGATTTGAAAGGATTTATTATGTACAAATTATTAATAGCCGAAGATGAAAGATTAGAAAGAATGGCACTGGAAAAAATTATAGGACGTAATTTCCCCAACATTACTGTTTTGAAGTGTGCAAAAAATGGAGAAGAAGCGATACAATTCGCTCAACAATATACACCTGATATTCTTCTCATGGATATTCGCATGCCTGCCAAGAATGGCTTGGAAGCACAAAAACAAATCATTAAATTTCACCCTAATATTAAGACGGTTATTATTACTGCCCATAGTGAATTCACTTATGCTCAAGAAGCAATAAAATATAATGTATATGACTTTTTATTAAAACCCGCTTCACCTGACGTGTTATGTGACTGCATCAACAAAATTTTGCGACCTCCCATCTCCGCCATAGCATCGAGCAATATCGAAACCCCTCTAAATCAAGGACTTATTAAAGAATGTATCTCTTATATTGAAGCGAATTATCTCAACAATATTCGTTTAACCGATGTAGCGTCACAAGTTCATTTGAGTGAAAAATATTTTAGTCGCTTTTTTAAAGAAAAAACAGGTGTTAGGTTCACAGATTATATTCAAATACTTAAAATCAACCGTGCTAAAAATTTACTAACTCATACTGACGCTCCTATATATCGTGTTGCTATGGAGTTAAATTTTTCAGATGCCGCATATTTCACAAAAATTTTTTTAAAGCACGAAGGTGTAACACCCAATTACTACCGTAAACATCATATTTAATTTGTAGTTGATAAAATTCTCTCATTACTTTTTACATATAAAAAATCCGTTTCGTTGTGCCACCTCAATAGCCTTCTTTATATTAACTCGATTGGGACCTTTTCTTACAATTTTAAATACTATCTTATCCTCTTTTTTGAAAGGAATTTCTCTTTCACCATCAAGGGCAATAATTCCTCTTTCAGTGGGTTCATAGAAATATTCTTGGTCAAAATTAATGATTTCCGGTTGACTAACATTAAACAGCTTTATAACCCCGGCAGCTATGGGCGCCATTGTTCTATCATCATTATTATTGCAGTTGATATCGGCATAAGCTCCAAAGTCGTCCTCTTCCGTTATAATTGTTCTACAGCCTAAAAGGGAAGAAAAACCTATAGATGCCGGATGACATCTTGATACAATTACTTTTATGATGTCCTCTAAATCCCATATTGCCCTGGAACCAATGAACATTTTTTTTGAAATCACCGCATCTATAAGTGCAATATCTGAAAACTTTCCATTTTTGTAAATTTCAATTCTTT
>JAKSCF010000227.1 GCA_022360735.1 Clostridia bacterium | reverse complement strand
TGGAATTTCACTTTTACTTCTATCGTCAGGATAAATCACAAAATTATCATTGAAAATGAAATCTTCGTCTGCTATTACAGGAAGATCACTGTATTCGCGACCATCAGATAGTACACCTGCTACTGCTGATATAGCTGCTGTTTCAGGACTTACCAAATAAACGTCCGCATCTGCAGTACCGCTTCTACCTTTAAAATTTCGATTAAAGGTTCTAAGAGAAACAGCACCGGATTTAGGAGACTGTCCCATACCAATACATGGGCCGCATGCATTTTCAATAATACGAGCACCGGCATCAATCATATGGGCAAGAGCACCATTTTGAGCCATTTTACTCATAATTTTACTAGATCCGGGTGATATGACTAAGCTGACATCTGGATGGACTTTTTTTCCTTTAAGGATAGCTGCAACTTTCATTAGGTCTGTATAAGAAGAGTTTGTGCAGCTTCCTATGGCGACTTGATCGACTTTAATCGGTCCAATATGTTTAATGCTGTCCACATTATCAGGGCTGTGAGGCATAGCTGCCAAAGGTTCTAATTCTGATAGACTTACCTCAAGGACTTCGTCATATTTTGCATCTTCATCCGCAGATAATGCGATAAAATCATCCGCTCTTCCTTGGGAAGCCAGGTAAGCTTGTGTGTTTTCATCACTTGGAAAAATGGAGGTGGTAGCACCTAACTCCGCACCCATATTTGTAATGGTAGCGCGATCTGTAACAGAAAGTGTTTTAACACCCTCTCCGGTATACTCAACAATTTTACCCACACCGCCTTTAACGCTTAATTGTTGCAATACGTAAAGGATAACGTCCTTGGCAGATACCCAAGGCTTTAACGCTCCTGTAAGCTTTACATTAATGACTTTGGGCACTGTTAAGCTGTATGTACCTTTTGCCATAGCCACTGCAACATCCAATCCGCCTGCTCCAATAGCAATCATACCAAGACCGCCGCCTGTTGGTGTATGGCTGTCTGATCCTAATAGGGTTTTGCCTGGTTTGCCATAGTTTTCAAGATGTAACTGATGGCATATACCATTGCCCGGCTTTGAATAAAGAACACCGTGTCTTTGAGCGATACTTTTTATAAATGCATGGTCATCTGCATTTTCAAAACCAGCCTGAAGAGTATTGTGGTCGATATAAGCAACAGAAAGTTCTGTTTTAATTTTTTCAACATCCATAGCTTCCAGCTGTAAATAAACCATAGTACCCGTTGAATCTTGTGTAAGGGTTTGGTCCATTTTAATTGTAATTTCATTACCGGGAGTTAAACTACCTTCTACAAGATGACTTTCTAAAATCTTGTACGCTAAACTTTTTCCCATTAAAGTACCTCCAACTCTGAAAATTGTATTTATGTATACAATTTTACGATTTTACCCTTTTAATGTCAATATATTATTTTGTTATATTCATTAAATTAGTGTTTATTATGTGCTTAAAATAGATAGAACTATGCACAATAATTACAGTAAATCTATTGACGATGATTATGGAGAGTGATACTATATATAGTACACCAACATAATTCACTTACTATATACGGAGGAAATCATATAATGAAGGTAATTAAAAGAGACGGAGCACAAGTCAATTTTAATGTAGAAAAAATTAAAAATGCTATTAAAAATGCTATGTTTGAGACCAAAAAGGGCATGGATCAAAAACTTGTAGACGAAATTGCTGACAAGATAGAAAAAAGTATAAAAAAAGAAAAGGGTAGTCAAATAAATGTTGAGGAAGTACAAGATATAGTGGAAGATTATTTAATGCAAAGTAACAGAACAGATGTTGCCAAAAAGTTTATTATCTATAGATATGAAAGAGATAAGACAAGAGATGCCAGAAAGAGACGTGATGGAAGAATTTTAACAGATGAATTTATCAGCAAATATAAACACCGTAAAGTTCCCATGGATCAGCTGGGTAGTTTTGTATATTATCGAACTTATTCAAGGTGGCTTGAGGATGAAAAAAGAAGAGAGTACTGGTGGGAGACTGTAAGAAGAGCTGTGGAATATAACTGTAGTCTTGTTCCGACTTCTAAAGAGGAAGCTGAAAGATTATATCATAATGTTTTTGAGCTAAAACAATTCCTTTCCGGAAGAACCCTTTGGGTAGGGAGTACAGATGTATCTAAGCATTATCCTATGTCCAACTACAATTGTTCTTTTCAGGTGATAGACAACTTTTCTTCATTTAGAGACGTTTTTTATTTACTGATGGTAGGTTCAGGAGTAGGAATTCGAATATTAAAATCTGATGTAGCAAGGTTACCAATGCTGAGAGCCAATGTAGAGCTGATACATGAATTCTATACACCGGTTCCCATTGACCAAAGACAAGAAAATACTTCATTAGAATTTATGCATAATGATACTGTTAAAATTACTATTGGAGACAGTAAAGAAGGCTGGGTTCAGTCCTTGGATTATTATATAAAGGTTTTATACAGTAATGAATATCGGAAAATCAATACGGTTATATTGAATTATGATAGCGTAAGGCCAAAAGGCGAAAAGCTTAAGACTTTTGGCGGTACGGCCAGCGGGCATACCAGCATGAAAAATATGTTTTTGAAAATAGATATGGTTATAAAAAAAGCACAACTTTTGGGGATGCATGAGAAGATCAAATTAAGACCAATAGATTGTTTAGATATTGCTAATATCATTGGAGAGAATGTTGTAGTGGGCGGTGTGAGAAGAACGGCTGAAATCATATTACTGGATTCAGACGATAAAGAAGCCATCCAAGCAAAATCAAATCTATATAAGAAAGTAGATGAAAACTGGGTCATTGACCAAGACATTGCACATAGGCAAATGAGTAACAATTCCATCTATTATAGAGAGAAGCCATCCAGAGCGCAGTTTCATTGGCATATTGAGCAAATGAGATATTCGGGAGAGCCGGGATGGGTTAATGAAGAAGCCGGTTTAAAGAGACGCCCTAATTTTAATGGGGTTAATCCATGCGCTGAGATACTATTGGATTCAAAAGGTCTATGCAACTTAACGACTATTAATGTAATGGCTTTTGTTAATGAAGAGGGTAAATTAGATCGTTCAAAGCTTCTTGAAGCCCAAAGGTTATCTTCAAGGGCAGGTTACAGGATGACATGTACAGAGCTTGAAATACCGGAATGGAATGAAACACAACAAAGAGATAAGCTGCTTGGCTGCTCATTAACAGGATGGCAGGACATGGTGAATGCTACGAATATGACCAATGAAGAGCAGGTAGCCTTACTGAAGGATTTAAGAAAAGCAGGGAAAGATGCTTCAAGCCATTATGCAAAAGAATTGGGACAAGGGGAACCTTTGTTAGTCACAACCGTAAAGCCTGAAGGAACGTTAAGTCTTTTACCGGTTGTATCCAGTGGTGTTCACTACTCTCATTCGCCATATTTTGTTAGACGTATCAGGATAAGCAGTGACGACCCTTTAGCAAAGGTATGTGAAGAGTTAGGATATCCAGTTTTACCGGAAATAGGACAGGACAAAGAAACTTGTGTCACTAAAGTAGTTGAATTTCCGGTTAAAGTCCCTGAGGGAAAGACAAAAAATGATATTTCTGCCATAGAGCAGTTGAATATTTATAAAATGTTTATGACCCATTATGCCGACCATAATTGTTCTATAACAGTTCATGTAAGAGAGCATGAGTGGGAAGAAGTTGAACAATGGGTTTGGGATAACTGGGATGAAGTAGTAGCGTTAACTTTCTTATCATTGGATGACAATTTTTATGAATTGCTTCCTTTTGAAGCTATCGATGAAAAAGCATACAATGCCAGAGTCAAGAATATGAAACCATTTATTCCATCATTAATTAGTAAATATGAAAAGGAAGAAATTCAATATGATATTGGAAACGACGGATGCGAAGGCGGTGCTTGCCCTGTAAGATAGCGGTAAGCCCATAAAGATAAATATTTTTTAAAAAAAATGTTTGAGGATATTTTTTGGGGGTAATTAATAATCATAACGTTGGTATGAGGGATAAGGGATATATTGTTATGCCCAAATACCACCTAAATTAAAGGAGGAATATTTAATTATGAAAAAATGGGTTTGTACAGTATGTGGATACGTTCATGAAGGAGAAGAAGCACCTGATAAATGTCCTCAGTGTAACGCTGCAAAAGATAAATTCAAACTTCAAGAAGAAGGCGAAGGTAATTTAGCTTGGGCAGATGAGCATGTAGTAGGTGTAGCAAAAGGTGTGGATGCTGAAATTATCCAAGGTCTAAAAGACAATTTCACAGGTGAATGTACAGAAGTAGGTATGTACTTGGCTATGAGCCGTGTAGCTGATAGAGAAGGTTATCCGGAAGTTGCTGAAGCATATAAAAGAATTGCGTTTGAAGAAGCAGAACATGCGGCAAAATTTGCAGAACTTTTAGGAGAAGTCGTAGCGGATTCTACAAAGAAAAATTTAGAAATGCGTGTTGCAGCAGAGCATGGTGCTTGTGCAGGTAAAAAAGATTTGGCAACTTTAGCGAAGAAAATGAATCTTGATGCAATTCATGACACCGTACATGAGATGGCAAAAGATGAAGCAAGACATGGTGCTGCATTCCAAGGCTTACTTAAAAGATACTTTGGTTAACCATTAAAATCGGAACATTAAGCTCTTACCCAAACGGGTTAGAGCTTTTTTAGATGAAATATTTTCAAGATAATCCATAAATATGTCATTGATTTTTCGACATATTTCGTAAATACTGGAAGTAGTAGAAATATAAGTTTTGAGGTTATATTTCTTTTTTTATCATTTATAGGGGGACAATTTGTAATGAAAAGACTTAAGAGAAAAGAACAAGCTTTGCTTGTTGGCATAATTATGATTTTTGGCGGGCTGCTATTAAGGAGTTTTGCAATTTCAACGGATAATGACATTATCACAGCTGCAGCTGTATTAATTTTATCGGTTGGTGTAGGATTTGCAATTGCTGCTTTTTTTTCAAATAGCATTATTTCAATCTCAGATGTAAAGAAATATATGATGGTACCGCTGTCCATAAGTTTGGTAATTTTAGTGTTTAAAAAGTTTGAAATACAAATGCCTGTTTTACAGGTTGGCTTAATGTTTTTGATAAATTTAGTGTTTTTTAAGAAAGAAATCAAAAAAGCTTTGAAAAATCAGTAATTTAAGGGTTGCTTCTTTATAAAAGTATATTAAAATATAGATAATAACATTATTTAATGTATGATGAGATATGGAGAAGAACGATGAATGAATCAGAACTATTAGAAGTTCTTGAAATGAATGATTGGCACGATATTCAATATTGTGAACAATTTTTAACACTTATGGAGCACTGGGAAGAAATTGATGAAGATATTTTAATTCAAGTTTTTTCTAAGATGAGTGCTCAAGAGTGTAAGCCGTATATTGAATATTATTTTAGTGATTTGATGACGGGAATCCCTGATGACAATTTGACTCTATATAAAATATTTTCATCTGTTAAGGCTACCTTAATGGAAGCTGCCAATGCTATCCATAAAGACAGCAGAGCATTGGGAAATTTAGCTTATGAGTTATTGCGCTTTCAAGAATGGTTGATGAAGGGTGATTTTTTAGTATGTTCAAATGCATCCAATGAAAAGATAAAGAAGGTGAGCATTTTCGATGCATTGATACTATTTAGAATTGACCAATTAAATGCCGGAAAATTTGATATTGATTTTCCGGATGACTTAGAATACAGAATTGATGAGTATGAATATGATTTAGATGAAGATGATAAAGTTAGTATATTGGATGATGAAGATTTTAATGATTTTCAAGAAGAAGATGAATTTAACGGCTTGATTGATGAAAAAAATCCTGTAATTGAAGAATTTGAGTAAGAAAAACGCTTTACAAGCGTTTATTTCACAATTTATGTGTGGTATAATGTAGTTACTCTCATAGTAAGGAGGGAGAACGTTGGAGAAGGAAATCATAAAAGAACTAAAAGAAGTGCTTGGAATAGAAAATTGGAATGAAATAAAAACAAAAGAACAATTTTTTGATTTAGTGTCATATATGTACTGTTTGGATGATCAAGTAAACGAAGAGGTTATAAAATCAATCGATAATATTGAGATGTTAATAGAAGATTATTTTAATGAATGTATTGAATTAATTATTGATCATGAACCTTCCATTATGGTTGCTCTAGTAGATATGAATTCATTTTTGATGGAAATATTTGAAGAGGAGACAGAAAATGTACGAGAAACAATCGCTTATGAACTGAAGAACTTCTCTAAGTGGCTAATGGTAGATTCAAAAGTTAAGTATATTAAAGATAAAGATAGTTTTGATATTAGTGTATTCGCATCCTTAACGATTATTAGAGAAAATCAAGGAAATGAGAAAGAGCAGAACATAAAACTCTTTTTAATAACAGAAAGAAGACAAAATTTACTTAAGGACCTTCAAGAACTTGTTCGGTACGGCATTGATTTTGGAGAGAGTCCATATTTTGGCAGCGGCATCGATGGATATGACAATGAAGGGTTATTTGAAGAAATAGAAGAATACGAAGATGATTATTATCTAAACTAACTATAATAATACAAATTCTACAGCTTAAGAGCTGTAGAATTTTTAATATAGCGGAGGCAGCATGGGGTTAAAATATATATTAACCATTGATGTAGGTACCCAGAGTACTAGAGGCATTATCTTTGATAATCAAGGCCAAATAATAGAAAAAGAAAAAAGAGAATATAATCCTTACTTATCAAATGTCCCTGGATATGCTGAGCAAGAAGGGGATTTTTATTGGCATACTATATGTGATGTATGTCAAGTCTTAAAACAAAAGCAGCCAAAGATATTTGAAGATTTATTAGGCGTAACATTAACGACAATGAGAAATACGGTTGTACCTGTAGATGAAAACGGCAAGCCTCTAAGACCTGTTATTTTATGGTTAGATCAGAGAATGGCCAAAGCACAAGATAAAATACCTTTTATGTATGCATCGATTCTAAAGCTTATTGGCGAAGAAAAAAAAATTCAGAATTTCAGAAGGGTATTTAGGTGGCAATGGATAAAAGAAAATGAGAAAAATGTTTATAAAAATACTTATAAATACTTATTGTTGTCTGCCTATTTAAATTTTAAACTAACGGGCCATTTTATTGACTCCACGGCTTCACAAATTGGCTATGTGCCTTATGACTTTAAACGTAGAAAATGGGCTTCAAAATACGATGTAAAAAGTATTGCCTTTAATATTGACCATAAAAAAATGCCAGAGCTGGTTGAGCCGGGGCAGGAAATTGGCTTGATTTCGTCAAAAGCATCCTGCGAAACAGGTATTCAAGCAGGTATTCCGGTTATTGCTTCCGGATCAGATAAGGGATGCGAAACTCTGGGAACCGGATGTTTAGACAGTGAAACAGGGAACCTTAGTCTTGGCTCTGCAGTTACAATTCAAACGACAACACCAAAGTACATTGAAATACATAGATTTATTCCAGCCTATCCTTCCGTAATCCCAAATCAATATAATCCGGAAATTCAGATCAATAGAGGGTATTGGATGGTAAGGTGGTTCAAAAATGAATTTGCCGAAATAGAAAAAAAACAATCAGAAGAGCAGGATATTCCGGTAGAAGTATTATTAGATAAACTATTAGAAATGGTACCCGTAGGTTCAGACGGATTATTCTTGCAGCCCTACTGGGGAGGAGAGTTGAAAGATCCTTATGCAAAAGGAGCGGTTATTGGATTTACGGATAGTCATACCAGAGCACATATTTACAGAGCAATTGTTGAAGGCATTAATTATGCTGTATTAGATGGAATAGAATCTATTGAAAGAAAGACACAAAAAAGAATTAATGCCATTGCAATTTCCGGCGGGGGATCACAAAGTGATAATATTTGCAAAATTACAGCTGACATGATGGGAAGAACGGTGTATAGAGTTCAAACTTACGAAACTTCCGGACTGGGGGCAGCTGTTGCAGCTTTTAAAGCTTTAAATGTTTTTAATACATACGAAGAGGCTGTCAATGGAATGGTCCATAAAGAATCTGTGTTTGAGCCCGATCCGGTGAATGCTAAAAAATATAAGCAAATGTATCAACAAGCGTATAAAAAGATTTATCCAAATCTTAAGAAGCTGTATAAAGAAATTGATCATATTACATCAGGGAACAGGTGACAAAGAAAGGCGGATTTTGTAAAGCAAAATCCGCCTTGTTTTTAGGATGCGTCTATGCCGGTGTAAATATCGGACATTTCGATATTAATGGTATCCACGTTGTTGTCTTGATCGACTTTTTTATCTTCCATAATTTTAGGTATAGCGTTATCAGAGACAGGAAGGGTAATGGTAAACTGGCTGCCTTCATTAACCTGACTGGTAACAGTGATGTTGCCGCCATGAAGCTGGACAATTTCTTTAACAAGGTTAAGTCCTATGCCACTACCGCTATAGTTTTTAACAAATGAAGAGTTGTCCACTTGTTCAAAACGATCAAATATCGTGTTGAGTTTATCCTTAGGAATGCCTACACCCGAATCACGAACCGAAATGGTAACATATTCTTCGCCGGACTGAAAATTAATCCATATGGTTCCGTCTGAGCCTGTAAATTTAATGGCATTAGATATAAGGTTGAGCATAATTCTTTCAATTAATTCCGGATCACATAATAAATGATAATCTTCACAATCTGTATCAAAGATAAAGTTAATATATTTTAAATTAGCATATTCTGATGCAGAGTAAATAATATTCTCCAATAAAGAAACGATATTAATATTGGAAGAGTTAACTTTTAGAAAGCCGGTTTCTATTCGATTGATATCTATAATGTTATTAACGATTCTCATCATTCTGAGACAATTTTGTTTGATCAATTT
>JAKSCF010000649.1 GCA_022360735.1 Clostridia bacterium | reverse complement strand
TCCCGGTATGAGTTATAAGGACAAGACAAAAAACACTAACGATTATACTTTGGCGTTTAAGGACGCAGCGTTTTCATATGAAGGAAGCGACAAACACGACATAGCTAAAATCAGTTATAAATGAAATGAAGGTGAAACCGTCGCACTTGTTGGCGCTTCAGGAGGCGGGAAAACGACCATTGCCCGACTAGCTGCTCGCTTTTGGGATGTAGATGAAGGCGAAGTATCAGTGGGAGGAATGGATGTTAAAGATATCCCTAAAAAAGAACTGATGGACAATATTGCCTTTGTTTTTCAAAATACAAAGCTATTTAAAGGTTCCTTAAGAGAGAATATTGTCTTTGGAAAAGAAAATGTCTCAGAAGAAGAAATCAATAAAGCCGTTGATTATTCACAGTCAAGAGAAATTATAGAAAACCTTCATGATGGTCTGGATACGGTAATAGGCTCTAAAGGAACCTATCTTTCAGGTGGAGAACAGCAAAGAATCGCACTTGCCAGGGCAATTGTAAAGGATGCGGGGATAGTGCTTTTAGATGAGGCCACTGCCTTTGCAGATCCTGAAAATGAGCACTTAATTCAAAAAGCGCTTAAAGAGCTAAGCCGCGGGAAAACAACACTTATGATTGCCCATCGTCTTACAAGCGTACAAAATGTCGATAGAATATTGGTTATAGAAAGCGGTAAAATTGCAGAAACAGGAACCCACGAAGAGCTGCTGAATAGAGGCGGTATATACAAAAAAATGTGGGATGAATACCAAAAATCTGTTTCATGGAAAATCGTCACTAAAAATATTGTAAATAAAGGAGGACAATATGCTTAAATATTTTCAAAATAAATATGCTATGTCTGAAGAAGGCGCACGAGACCTTTTGCGCTCGATTATTTGGACTGTACTAATGAACATTAGCTTTATGGTTCCGGTAGTCCTCGGCTTTAAATTTTTAGATGAATATATGACTTTACTTTTCAATCCTTCAAGTAGCCCCCAAAATAGCACTGCCTATTATGTTAGTATGTCGCTGGCGTTTTTTTTGGTCATGTTTGTTATTGCGTATTTTCAATACGACTCGACATATACCAAAATTTACGAAGAAAGCGCTAAAACGCGGATTGGTCTGGCTGAAACACTAAGAAAGCTGCCTTTGGCTTTTTTCGGAAAAAAGGATATCTCGGATTTAAGTTCAACCATAATGGAAGATGCTACACAGATAGAACTGCTCTTTTCCCATTCAGTTCCTCAAATTTATGCATCAATATTGACGATTTCCATCATGGGTGTAATGATGTTTTTTTACAATTGGATGCTGTCCCTTGCAGTATTTTGGGTAGTTCCCGTTGCAGCCTTAACTTTTTATCTGTCAAGAAAGTTTCAAAAAAATGTTCATACAAAACTTTATCATGTCAAAAGGGATATCACAGATAAAATTCAAGAGGGACTTGACTCCGCTTATGAAATAAAATCTTATAATAGAGAAGAGGATTTTTCAAATACTTTAAACGCAAAGTTAGACAATTATGAAAAGTTTTTGATTAAATTAGAGCTTTTAGCAGGTGCATTTATTAACCTGTCCTATGTATTCTTAAAGTTAGGACTTCCAAGTGTTATATTGTACGGTGCTCATCTCTTATCAACAGGGTCGATCAATATTTTTACCTACCTCGTTTTTCTTGTAGTGACAGCACGTATTTATAACCCGATAATGGATGTCATGAATCATTTTGCACTGCTTATATATCTAAACGTGCGTATCAAACGCATGAAAGAGATGAATGAAATGCCAAGACAGAATGGAAAATCTGAGTTTTATCCTAATAACTACGATATCGAATTCAAAAACGTCGACTTTTCATATGAAGAAGGTGTGCAAACATTAAAGAACGTAAGCTTCACCGCAAAACAAGGGGACGTAACAGCCCTAGTAGGACCTTCAGGCGGAGGAAAGAGTACGGTAGCAAAGCTGTCTGCACGGTTCTGGGATATAGACAAAGGTGTTATCAGCTTGGGCGGAGAAGACATCTCCCAAGTTGATCCTGAAACGCTTTTAAATAATTTTTCAATCGTTTTTCAAGATGTAACGCTTTTTAATTCTAGTGTTATGGAGAATATCCGTCTTGGAAATAGAGAGGCATCGGATGAAGAAGTAATAAAGGCAGCGCAGCTTGCCCAATGCGATGAATTTGTTAAAAAACTTCCCCAAGGATACAATACCTTAATCGGAGAAAACGGAGAAAGATTATCAGGCGGTGAAAGACAGCGTATATCAATAGCCAGGGCAATGCTGAAAAATGCTCCCATTATCCTGCTTGATGAAGCTACAGCATCACTTGATACCGAGAATGAGAGTAAAATCCAAAGTGCACTTAGCGCCCTTATAAAAAACAAGACCGTTTTGATTATTGCCCATCGTATGAGAACCGTTTCAGGCGCTGATAAAATTGTTGTAATTAAAGACGGTGCTATTGCAGAAACAGGTACGCCTTTGGAATTAAAACAAAAACAAGGCATCTTTTCGTCCATGTTAAAGACACAGTATCAAAGTAACTAAAACTTTATATGTATAATGAAAGACAAAACTTTACTTTTAGGAGGAGGTTTTGTCTTTTTTGTTGCCAGAGAATTTATAAGAATCGGCGAGTTCTCTTAACTGAAAAACTTTAACCAATCGAACTGAAGAACTCTTAGCTAATCAGGCAGCCACGAAGACGAAATCAAAGCAACAAATGTTTTTTATCTAAAACGATAAAAAGCCTTGACTTTTAAAAAATAAGATTATATATTATAAAAAAAGGGGTTTTATCGTTTTAGATAAAATTCGCCATAAAAACTAAAAGTTTAAAAAGGAGCAACTATTATGAATGCAGTAGAAAAAAGAAAACAAATAAAAAGAAACAATGTGCTAAAAGTAATAAGAGCTTCTGATGAGGTATCGAGATTTGTTATAAAAAAAGTGACTAAATACAGTATGACGACGATTCTAAACATTGTTGATTCTCTTATCAAAGAAGACTTAATAACAGAGGAAATGAGCCAGGATGTCAAGATAGGCAGAACGCCCATTTATCTTAATATAAATCCGAAAGGTCAATATTTTATAGGAATTGAATTTAATGCAGATGTTCTTAAATCGGTAGCAATAGACTTTAATGTAGACGTTATATACAGTGAAAAGTTTAAGATGGATAAAGGCATGTCGGTTGAGCAGATCATCACACTCATAAAAACGGCTGTCAATAAAGCTTTAGAGCAGGTGCCATATAGAGAAAAGGTAGCCGGGATAGGTATAGGGGTACCGGGATATGTGGATAAAAAGAATG
Source organism: Clostridia bacterium (assembly GCA_022360735.1). The sequence continues at coordinate 318 of JAKSCF010000649.1, read as the reverse complement.
GGATCGCATTAGAATATTCATACTTTAATGATTGGAATAACGTGGAAATCAAAAAGATTATAGAAGAAGAATTCGCCATAGACGTGTATATAGATAACAACATAAATGCTCTAACGTACCATTATAAATGGGTTAATCCAAAGGAAAAAGATTTTATTGTTGTATCCATGCAATACGGAACCAGATTAGGTATTGTTTTAAATAATGATATATTCATCGGAAGCAGAGGAAATGCCGGAGAAATCGGGCATACAAAAGTCCGGAATGGAAACAGGCTGTGCTCTTGTGGAAAAATAGGATGTTTAGACAGCGAAATCT
>JAKSCF010000231.1 GCA_022360735.1 Clostridia bacterium | reverse complement strand
TGAGTGAATTTATTTATGTTAACTTCCGGAAACATTTCATTAAACAAGCCCCAAGCTCTATCCCACTTACCATTGTATTGATCTTCATAAATCAAAAATGCTTTCTGAAGTTTGTGCAGTGCAGGCGTTATTTTTTTAACTAATTGCCCGGTAATCTCTTTAATCTGTTGAATGTTCATAGGTCCATTTAGTTTAATGAGGTCAAGTATTTCTTGTTGTAAAGGCGTATAGCTCTTAATTGAACTCTTGGCCAAGCCAGCAAACAGTTCAAGATCTTCCTGTTCAATCCAACCGAGATTTGAGCCTTGAAACCGACCTTTAACTAAGCTCCTGTTAAACTGACGTTTTCGATTATATTCCTTATCATCAAATGTAGTTCTAAAAGATAAAACTGGGGGCTCGCCAAAGCCACTCCAATATACGCTTTGAACAGGTGAGCAATCTTTATATAATTTATTGTATTCCTGCTCACTTATTTGATCTATCAGGTGTTGTCGTTTTAGACGTAAAGCTATTATGTTTGAGTTATTAATCATTGTTAGTACTCCTTTCTTCAAAACTGATTAGTTGTTATTTCAAAACTTTCAATTATTAAAAGCACTGTTATTTAAATATATCACACAAAACAGGACATCATTATGTCCTGTTAATAGTTTCTTTTTATTTTTTCTGAGTTTTTAATATTATAAACCAGCGGCTGTGAAGACATATCTGTTTTCATCTTATTACACCATCAAGAATCATGATTTTCAGATTCCACTTATTTTTTAGCAATAATCAGCCCATGTTCGCTATATCCTAACAGACTTCTCTTTTCGCAAAAACTTAAATGCAGACTTAGGTATTGTTTAAGCTCTTCATCATTAAAGGTATCTACTGTTTGCTGTATAGCAAATCTCGGGCCATCAGTAGCTATGTTATGCAGCAATTCAACATTGAATTTCAGCAGATCAGCTTCTGCATTTTCAGGGGTAGTCGAAAAAAACAGATTATTCTTGCTATCATAACCATTGTCAAGATAGAATTTAAACCTATCATAATTCCCCTTAAACTGATCAATAGTTCTAATAAAGTTAGCATGCTTATTTAAATATGCCATAAAATAATATCCATTGGGCCTAAGCACTCGCAGACTTTCTGTTATAGATTTAATTCTATCATCATGATTCTGGATACTATAGTAGGATCCCAAATTTAAGACAATATCAAAGCAATTATCATTGAACATCCTCAGATCCAGTATACTGCCTGAATATATTTTTTCCAAAACATTATTTGCAGCCTGCTTTTTTCTAATGACATTCACATTATGTTCAGTTAAGTCACCTGCAGTAACTTTATATCCCAATTCTGCCAGTGCAAATGAATACTTGCCTGTTCCTGCGCACGCATCTAATATGGTAGAATTCTTTTCACATATATCAACTATGTATTTCATTGTTGTCAGATATTCAATTTTTCTACTTTGGGTTGACGTTAATCTACTATCTTCATTTTTACTCTCATAAAATGATTCAATCTGCTCAGTTCGTTTCATTATTATCTCACCTACTATTCTTTTGCTTATTACCCCATTAACATTTCAGCAAAATTATTAAAGTATTGAAATTCGAAAGTCATGAAGCACTAAACTTAATTTTAACATAGGAGCATGATTTTTAATTATCATTTTCTTTTTTGTAACACTATCGATACAGAAACGAAACTCACCAGCATCCAGGTGCTCACGATAAGCAAAGCTCTTACATTAGATGCAGTTTCATATCCGGTTAGCGAACTACGCATCAAATCAGCCATATGAAAATAGGGAAGTACCATATGGACGTTTTGCAGCCACACCGGAAGACGTTCCAGAGGATAGTTAATAGGTGAAAACAAGAATATTACAAACACCAAAAGGTTAGTAACCAAAAGAATAATTTGAGACTTAGATATAAGATGTGCTATGGCAAAACCCAAACAGCTTGCCGTAATACTGACCAAAAGTGTTACTGGTACAATTATCCAGCTCATAGATAGTGAAAACTCATAATACCAGCTGCCTATACTGAGAGCCAGTATAATTCCTGGCAGTGCTGAAAAGAACCATACAGTGAGATCAGCGAGCAGATAGGTAATCCTGGAAATAGGCAGGGACCAGATATATGTGAAACTGCCCGAACTCTTATCTTCAGCAATCATCTGCGGCACCAGCACCATCCCGACCATGGTTAGAATAAAAGTCGGCGCACCTGTTACAAAAAAGAGTGCAGTTTTGGAATCTATTTCCGGTAAAATAAAGCCCAGACCCACAATAAAACCTAAACCGGTCATTATTTGAATCACAGCAAAAAGGGGAATTATTATCCTTAACCGAAGCAGCTGCCATTTTAACAGTAAAAAATACTGTCTAAAAAAGTTATTCATATTAATTCTCCTGTGCATTATTTGAACCTCCGATGCCCACAATCCTGAGATAGGCTTCCTCCAGGCTCGGTGGGTTAATGGAAAACTCCTCAATCAGTCGGTTTTTTTTAAGATCATTAGCCCAACTAACTCGTTCAATTACTTCCCCTATCTTTACGGGGCATAAAATTCGCTGCCCCAACCTTAGAGCATTGGATTCCTGACTTATTATACCTGCAGGGTTTTTACCCGGCTCCAGGGTCAACTCGAGAATCATATTATCTTCCTCTTTGTCCCGAAAAGATCCAGGAGTTCCCTGCCGTATCAATCGACCATTATGCAAAATACCAAGCCTGTCAGTAGAGCGCTCCGCCTCAAGCACGTTATGGGTTACCAAAATTATCGTACAGCCCCCATTGGCGATAGTTTTTATTTCTTTCCATAACAGACGCCGACGCTCAGGGTCAACATCATTGGTGGGCTCATCCAAAACCAGGACTTTGGCAGGTGCAACACAGGTCATACAAAAGGCAGTCAGCCGTCGAACACCACCGGAAAGATTCTCTCCACGTAGTTGAGCCCATTGTTCAAGCTGTAACCTCTGTATCAGTTCAGAAGTTCTGTGACGAGCAGTTTTTTTATCCATACCTCGAATACGTCCACTGAGTTCAATGGCCTCTTTAGGAGTAAGGCCATCAATGGGAATCTGACTTTGGGGCTGCAAGGAACAAAGCCGCCTGGATGATGCTGGATCTGCCACTACATCAACTCCGTTAATAACTATGGAACCCGAAGTAGGCTTCAATAACCCGATCAACTGATTGACTAAAGTAGTTTTACCGGCACCGTTAGGCCCGAGCAGGCCAAAAATCTCTCCTGGAGATATATTTAACGAAATTTCTTTATTGGCTTTAAAACCATTTTTGTATTGCTTGGTTAGATTGGTGATTTCAATCATAAGCTCTTTACCTCCATGCCTCTTTTTGATATACTGATTAGTATTAATATACTTCTTAGTATTATATACTCTATAGTATCTTAATACCCATGAGTATGTCAACGAGATTTTTAAGATATTTTCAAGTACAACATTAATATCAGTTGCTAAGAAATCAAAGGAAGGTAGCAAAATGCCTACAAAAAAACGCTTAAGCCGTGCTGAGGCTAAAGCCCGAACCAGGGAGGAACTGCTTAAAGCAGCACGAGTTGTATTTGCCCGTTATGGCTTTCATGGTACCAGCCTGGACATGGTGGCTGAAGCTGCAGGATACACCAAAGGAGCAGTATACGCCAATTTCTCCGGCAAAGACGATCTCTATCTCGCTTTGCTGGATAACAACCTTACCGAAGGTCTGGGAGACCTTGATACACTAATTACATCATATGTCAACAACCTTACCGAAGATCTGGGAGGCCTTGATGAGCAAATTACATCATATGTCAATGAAGAACTACTGACAGCCGGTGTTTCTCTTGAATCAACCCACGATCAAATTACCAAAAATTTCTTTGCTGAGATTGAGGATACCCGTGATTGGGCGGTCCTTACAGTTGAGTTTTTTATCCAGGCCATGCGAAACGATGCCATACGCAGTAAGCTCATTGAACGGATTCATCTTACACAAGATGAAATTAAAAAAAGCCTGGAAAAACGTGTGGCCATTACCGGTGCAAAACTCCCCATGTCGGTTGAACAGACAGCTACAGCTCTGTTGGCATTCACTAACGGCATTGATCTGCTGGCTCTGGTAGATCCTCAACCGGAATATCCGGCAGTTTACGCCAAGATGCTGAAACTTCTGCTGGGATTAAGGTAGTAAAACTTGAGAAGCTATTATATTCAATCTTACAAAAGTAAAAACACAATCATTATTTAAATGGTTGTGTTTAATATATATTTTTTGTGATGTATAGCCAATTATATTGTTTGAACCTACTTTGCTACCTCACTTTACTAAGATCATCAATTTTCTTTTCTATCATAGATACTCTATCTGGTCTGTTAAAATGTTCATTGTCCTTTTTGAGCATTTCCAAACTTGATATATATATTTCATCGTCATTGTAAGTTATCTGACAAAGATTACTCATATCATATGGTTCAAGCTCCTTATTGTGAAAAGCTAAGCAAATTACTGCTTTCATAAAAATATCACCAAGCCCACTCATCATCCAGTTTTCACAACGCTCTATGGGTCTAATCGCAAATTTGTAAAAATGGCTCCTCACTTTATCAAAGTCAGAATAATTGGCTATAATTATATTTACATCTTTAGGTGCAACATCTAAACCCCAAAGAGCCATTGCAGTGCTGCCATGGACATACCAGTCTATATTAAGCTTTTTCATTTCTGCTATAAAAAGGCTTAATGCTTTTTCCCATGGAGTAGGAAGTATTTTTAACCGTTGCTTAATAGCAAGTTCCCCATACTTTGTGAAATTTGCAGCACAATATTTAAAATCTTTTACGCCATCATATTGCTTAATAAAGCTATTTCCTAACTTCCACCACAGTTCATTTTCAAAATACTCCCAATATTTTTTATCAACATCTTCCGCATAATACGCATAACAATTCCAATCATACATCTGCTTTACATATAGTTTCATTTCTTTCTCTCCTTTTATGTTTGTTGTCTCAGTAATGCTGTTTAAAGTTAAAAGGGGACTCTTTTCGGAGAATGCAGTTGGTTTTTGCAACTTTCGATACCTTGAAGGAGTAATTCCATAGACCTTAGCAAAAGCTCTTGTAAAGGCTTCTTGAGACGAATAACCATATTTAATCGCCACATCTATCACTCTATCTCTTGTTGTGTATAGATCGAGTGCTGCATGTTGAATCCTACGTATTAATAGATATTCTCTATAAGAGATACCTTCTATTTCATGAAACTTCTTTGTTAAATAAAAAGATGAATATCCTAATTTTTTTGCTATATCAGACAATCTGGGCACTTCTTCGATGTTTTCTTCTATTAAGCCTTTCATCCTTTGTACTATGTCATACCATGAGTA
>JAKSCF010000439.1 GCA_022360735.1 Clostridia bacterium | reverse complement strand
TTTCTATTATCTTTAGAATACTTGTCCAATTCTTCCTTTAAGTAAAAAAGAATAAACGCCCATAAGACCAGATCATCAACAACACTAAACCCCAATACAGGAAAAGGAATCAAATCTAATGGACTAATCAAATAAACAATTCCAAATAATACCAAAATCTTTTTAAGCAAAGATACTTGTTTATCTTTTAGCAGATAGCCTATATTCCCTATTCTTCTAAGTAAAAGCATAATAAAATATGGTCTCATCACTCAACCACCTTTTTGTGAGGAATTATTTATCTATATTTAATGAAGTACAACTTTATTTCATATTATAACTTCAACCTTCATTTTTTTCAAACCTATTCATAAAACTTTCTCCTTATTACTTTAACCTTTCATTAATATATTTAGCAAAAAATAAATTTTTAGTATATAAAAGGGCCATTGATTTTTATCAATGGCTCTAAGTACTTCTTTATATACTATCTTCGTTGTCCAAACAAACCACCACTTCGTGATTTTCTTTTAAAATAGTTTTCAATATCTTCTGCTCTTTTCTTTAGGGTGTTGACTTTTTCTGCTAAAGACGGTTCTCTTGCTGCTTCTACTTGTTTTTCTTTTTCAGTAGAGGGCTTTTTTCCTTGTTCCATTTGTTCACCTCCTGAGCTTTTTCTTTTTTCAATGGGTACTGCTTCAACATTGTTTTTCATATTACCAAAGCCTATTAATGAATAGGAAGGAAATGATCCATATACACGACTACAACTTAAACCAAGTTTATTTTTAATTCTTTCATTGTTATAACAAAACTTATACATCAAGAAATCGCTGTTTTTGCTCTCTTTCCATCTGTAAGGTCCATCAAAATACCTTCTATCGTTATGCATTCGACAGCTTAACACATAGTCCAATTCTACCCAGGCAATAAATTGCTCTCCTCTGTATGAGACAAAAACTGGATGCATACAACTTGAAGGATTACTTAGTTCATGATGATATACAATATCATTATTTTTATCATATGCTTCATACTGAATCTGAAACTGATCGTCTGCTTTACTGGCATAAGCAAACTCAAATAACTCACCGTTTTTTTGAAAATCGTACCAATAAACTTCTTGATTTTTCTCTACTCTTAAAAGGTCTTTGCTCCAATTCTTTCCGTCATATCTTCTTACTCTGAAGCAGCTTTTATTATCTCTGTACTCAACAAAGCCGATAAATATTTGCTCTGCTTCATAAACTTTAATCTCATTGTTTAACAATCCTTGAGACATATATCTGCCTGCTTCGGTATTTTCCCATTCTCCTTGCTTATAATGACTGTGCATAATATAGTAACTATCTCTATATTTTTCATCCGGCAGCGTATAAATGACATTAATATCATCTTTATTTCCGAAAACATGCACATCCTCAAGTCCTGGTTTAAGCCTATCACCTACAACTTTTCGATGATCCTTTTTATTCGAAATTTCATGTAATACCAATTGGTTGTTGCCTGTCTTACAGAGCAATATAATGGCATTGTTTTCATCAATACAAGCATCAAACTCTTTAACATTTTTTTCAATAATTTGAGAATCCATATTTTTCGTAACGCTATTTGCACTTACATAAGTAAGATTTTCATCTTTAACGTAAAGATTATGCACGCTGTCTAAGCTGTCATACATCAACACGCTTTGTATATTTACAAATCCCATAATACCACCTACACCTCTTATAATTTTTGGTTGTTCTTAACCCTTTAACAAGCCTTTTTTATCTTTGTACTTACTATATTAATATTTCTTTTTTAAGGATATATTCCAAAGTGATTGATTAATGTAACACATATTTTAAATTAAGAATATACTACCAATGAGAATGTTTATTTAACAACATAGTAAAGGAGGTTAATTTATGAGTTGCTTCGGCGGCAATATATCCCCTGAGATAACTTCAAACTGCTGTACCGCGAATACATTATGTAAATTTGATGGAAATATGAGAAATGTTATTTCTGAGCCCATCTACGTTCAAAAAGTATATGATGCCATATTATTTAATCTTCAGGGACTAAAAACTGTA
>JAKSCF010000363.1 GCA_022360735.1 Clostridia bacterium | reverse complement strand
CTTATCATACTCAATGACGGAGTTTGTTTCGCCATATACAGCCTTTCTAATCACATCGGGCGTCATTTCGCCATAAGATGGAAAAAGGTTCTTGCCATAACAATCGAAGCCCAAAATTCTTACCTGTTCTTCGATATAGGGATCATTCTCTTCAATGACATAGATTTTTTTTTTTTTTTTAGAGCATTCTTTAATTTTCTCAATTGGTAGTGGATTTGTAAATCCTATTTTCAAATAAGATGCAGCGCTGCCAAAAACCTCTTTGGCAAAACGATATGCTGTTCCTGAAGCAATTACACCAATTTTTCTGTCATTCCATTCAATGTAATTCATATTGGTGTGGTTAGAGAAGTCCAATAGTTTTTGAAGTCTTTCTTCCAGTTTTACTCTCATTCCTCTAGCAAAAGTCGGAACCGCCAAATTCTTTTTGAGATCTTTTACATATTCCTTGATTTCAACTTCTTCTCGGTCCTTACACGCTACAATACCCTTTGAATGACATATCCTGGTTGTAACTCTTATTAGGACGGGTGTGTCAAAAGCTTCACTGACTTTAAAAGCTTCCTCAATCATGTCTTTTGATTCTTGGCTGTCAGCGGGCTCAAACATTGGAATTTTAGCAAACTTTGCATAATTTCGATTATCTTGTTCATTCTGAGATGAATGCTGGCCCGGTTCATCGGCCGTTACTAAAACCATCCCTCCATTAACCCCTGTATAAGAAAATGTAAATAATGGATCTGCTGCAACATTGACACCCACATGCTTCATTGAAGCCATTGACCTTGCGCCGGCAAATGATGCGCCAATTACGGCTTCTAAGGCTACCTTTTCGTTAGGTGCCCATTCTGCCAATATATGATCTTGATAGGTTGCAATATTTTCCAATATTTCGCTGCTTGGAGTTCCCGGATATGCTGAAGCAAATTTTACACCTGCTTCATATGCGCCACGGGCAATGGCTTCATTTCCTGTCATTAATTTCTTCATGTTTTCCACTCCTTTACTATTTTCGAAATATTAATGAACTATGCTGATCGCACAGCTGCCGAAGACAGTACTAACGATAAGTATTTTTCCTCTGCTGAAGCGCCTCTTGATGTAAGAACAATAGGCACCTTAGCCCCCACAATGCACCCAGCCATTTTTGCACCGCCTGTATATATCATACTTTTGCTCAAGATATTGCCTGCACTGATATCTGGTGCTATTAAAATATCTGCATCACAAGCTACAGGGCTGTTAAAGCCTTTAATTTTTGCAGATTCAGGACTCATAGCAAGATCAAATGAGAGGGGTCCGTCAACCATACAGCTGCCTAATTCACCGGCCTGGCACATTTTTTTAAGGGCATCCGCATCTACTGTTTCGGGCATTTTTTTATTAACAGTTTCCACAGCTGCCAAAATTGCAACCTTAGGCTTCTCATAACCCAAAGAAATAAATAGTTCTACGGCATTTTTAACCATAAGCTTTTTTTGCTCCAGGGAAGGATATGTAATCATGCCCCCATCTGTAACAGCAATCAATTTGTGATAGGCCGGCACTTCCAGAATTGCCACATGAGACATGGTGCTGTCGGTACGAATACCTGTTTCTTTATCTACCACAGCTTTGAGTAATGTTCCGGTTTGCAGCTTACCCTTCATTAAAAAGTCACCTTTTTTTTCACGTATACATTCTACTGCCAAAAAAGCTGCTTGCGCATCATCCGATGCTTCAATCATTAAGCTTTTATCTATACCGTAGCCCAGGTCCATACACATTTGGTATATTTTTTCGCTTTTTCCTACAAGTAAAAAATCTATGATGCCTTTTTTTTCTGCTTCCAACACCGCTTCAAGCGTATGCGCATCATGTGCGGCTGCAACCACTACTCTTTTTCGTTTTATTGAGCTTACCTTCTTGATCAATTCTTCAAAATTTCTAAATTCCATATCGCCTCATACTCCTTTAAATATCTTTATGCCACCACCTGAATTGCTCCAACATCATGGACAATCATGCATCATGCACGATACATGATTATAGTATATCAAATATTCTGAAAAGTCAAGATGTGTAGTCGCTTCAATAGCCGTAATTTTTGCAGAATTTATGAACTCAAACAGCAATTGCTACAGGAATAGCCCAATTGGTTAGTGGTGGAACAGCGGCTTTTTGGACTGGTTTAGCTGGTTCAATTCATGAACAAAAGGGACGGTTCTTTT
>JAKSCF010000494.1 GCA_022360735.1 Clostridia bacterium | reverse complement strand
TATATGCTTTTACTCTATCTAAAGGCATATGAGGATAATATCTTTCTACTTTCTTTTCATAATAAGGATAATCATGACGTGTATAGGCATTCCCTATTACAACCATATAGTCATCATCAATATAAAGCTCATTTGGCCCAAAAGACGATTCGTCAAATTCTATGGTTTTAATGACTTTCATCGTATCAGCCGGATACGCTTTGGATACCACGACTTTTTCGCCGCTGACTTGATATAGATAATTGCCGTCGGTCTTAACAATATCGGCTTCATCTACGCCTTCAACTTGAACATTGGTCGTAGAATATTCTACACTTTGTTCACTGCTGCCGGCAGCTGCTCCGGCTATAGTATCCGTAGCCACCTCTTCTGAAGCTGCTTTCATCATAGATTTACGGTAGCTGTTAGTGTCATAACCACGACTTGAATTTTCTAATAATTTTATCAAATTTTCTTTTGTACCCACACTGGGCAATGTGTTGACCTGTTCTATTAATTGGTTGAGCGTACTTTTATCTGATTCCGGATCAAAGATATCTTTGATATCACTGATGATAATTAAGCCTCTATCATAAAAGACTTGCTTTCCCAGTGCTTCACTGACTGCACGTAACGGTACAAAGGTTCTTTTATCCTTAATAACTGCCGGAACGTCCAGCATTATTTTTTGTTGATTGATTAGCATTTCATTACTGCCGGTTATGATTTTGATTTCTTTGTTATCCATCGTAATAGATGTAACTTTACTCCCTTGATCCCAAGACACTGTTGCACCTAATGATTCAGCAATAAAACGAATAGGTACCAGAGATCGGCCTTTTTGAATGAATGGTACTACCATGTCATTTTCCGGGTCAATTTGTTTTTCTTGATGGTTGACCATAGCAATAGCACTATCAATATAGATAACAATGGCATCATCTAATTTTGAATGGGTGCTTATCTGATTTGCCTTTAAGCTGTTTTCTTCACCATAGCTGAGTTGAAACACTACCGCACTCACCAATATTAACGCTAACATAATGGCAGTAGTACGTTTCCAGTAAGATTTCATGCCTCTTCCATCCTTTCATTTTTATCATTTTGGCTTTGTTATTATGTACTACTTTTTAGACCATTCATATTTTCAAATAGTTCCATATAATTAAAAGTTTTACTGCACCTTATTCGCCCAGTTTATACTCCACTTCTGTTATCTGTACTTGATTATCTTCTTGAGATTTAAACAAATCAATCCAAGGCGGTTGAGGCGGTGTGTTGTTATACATTGCATCAGGATTAATCTGTTCATATGTTCCCCATTCACTCTCTACTTTTTGAATCCCCAGCATTTCATGCCATTCTTCATCTGTAAGGGGACTGTAGCTTAGAAATTCATAGTATCCGTATACAGCACCTCTTGCTAAGTAGACATGTCCTTGATCCCAAACGGCAACATAAATCTCATTTGGAAATTCTGTTCCTATTTGTAAAAATGCTCCAATATCGGCGATACCAGCTACATCAGCGATTAAAGCCGCGGCTTTTTGACGACCGTATTTTTGAGATACGGAAATATCAATTTGCTCAGCTGCCGCCCCTACATATTTTAGTCTTTCGTTTTCTTCTTCTGTTAGAGGCTCATTGTTGAGTTCTTTTATAGCACACGTCCTCAACAAACTGTACAAGCTTATTAATTGATCCGTAGCGTTTTTCAAATGATCATCTAATAGTCCTCTTTTTTCTAGGTTTTTTGATGAATATTCAACCAGCCATAATAGTTGATCATACGCTTTCACATCCGGTTCTACATATTGGGGTATTCTCTCAGGAGGCTCAAGCGGCCCTCCCATTTGTGCCACCGGTTGTTTGCTGTAAAGCAGGCTGTCATGCTTGAGCTCTGAATAGCTTCCCAAAGCCGTATTGATTTTCTTATTCTCCCAAGCATCGTTTTTCATAAAATAAGGCAAGCCTTCTAAATCCTTTTGCTCGGTTTCAATATAGGATTTGATGATCCATAGCCAACCATTGTATAAGTTGGATTGCCATATATTTTGAGGCATATTTTTAACTTGGTCTTTCATAATATTTAAATTTTCTTGGTAAAGGTCTTTCCCATTCTCCGGAACACTATATTCAAAAGCCATATTTTCTGCCCTTGTACTGCCCATTGCAGCTGCAACATCTAAGCCTGACGGAACCGGCCGTATTCTTGGAAACATAAGTTCCTGCATGATATTGGCATCCAAGGTATACCTTTGCCCCATAAATCTGAACTGTTTTCCAGTGGGTGTATCCACAATTCCTAAAACCAATTTATTTTTTATTTGCGGCCCCGGTAATGCTTTTAAGGCTTCAACAAGTGCCTCTTTATAGGTTTCATCTTTAAACTGACTGACGGTAACACTTTCTCCATATACACTTAGAATCACATCCTTCAGCTGTAACAAAGTAATGTCATCGGATTGACCAACAAAAAAATCTGTAGGGGAATATAATTGATTCCATAAGGTGATATCATTTTGACTATCTTTTTCCCAAAAGGCAGCATAAGCCATAATTAATGCTTCTACTACATGGTCCATATCTTTTTCTTCAAGGGAAAAGCCCACTAAGCCATACCACATCATGGTTTTAAAATAATTTTCCATGACTTCATCTTCTGTATAATGGCCTCTTACTTTAAATTGCTCATAATTAATTTTAAAACCCATTAAGGGTGATGGTAGATAGCCTGCAGCCTTCTCTATTAACTCTATTTCTACCTCTGCAGCTTCACGTATGTCATCTGGAACTTGGCCATAAGTCCCATTAGAGAGTTGATTCGCTATTGTAAAATAAATCAAAACATTTCTAATATTATCTTTTACGGCCGAATTCTTATTTTCTTCTAATAACATAAGTGCTTTTTCTTGCATATTAGCAGTGAGAAGGGATAATGACTCATTAAAATACGTTTTTTCAACGTATTTTAATGTTTCACCATAAAATTTATGATAAAGATGTAATGCCAGGTCAACCGTTATGAAGCTTGGAATTTGTTCGTATTCATTGTTTTCATAAATATCATACATTTTCATATATAGATACGGCGTTTCAGGGTTGACGGGCATTACCACGAAGCCATTGGTTGATAGCATCTTCTTTTGATTATCCGTAAAGCCGGAAAATCGATGAATGTTTTTTATATTGCTTAAATCTTCCGCTACAGAATAATCCGGCACTTTATTCTCATAGTCAGATGGTACATAAAGGACTTCAACATTTTCAATATCACCAGGCAGCTCCCAGTTCAAACTATTATTCGTACCCTTTGTCGTCTTTATTGCTTCATCAGGTACTTCCCCTATCGTCTCTGTTGATTGGTCCGGCTGTTCCTTTTGTGAGTTGTGTTCTGAATCATGATTGGTTTTTGTGCTGCATGCCGAAAGCACCACACTGATACAAAGCATTATAACTAATATTTTCTTTAACATTTAGAATCCCCTTTCTTCTAAAACCATTAAATCATTTTGATTTTTTTTATTGGTTAGCTGTAACAGTCTCTCTTTTTTAATACCATTTTTATATAGCGTCGTTTTTATATATTCTTTGCCATCAATATTGACAGTTCCAATATCCGAGATTTTCTCATAAACTTCACTTTCCCCCAATAATGTGAATCCAAATCCAAGCCAGTAATACAATGCCACCCGATGCCCTGCTTCATCGGTCTCCAGCACAGCAAAAAAATCTCTCCCTTTTCCTTCAAAGTCTACAAAACAAGCATCTATAAAAGGATATCTTACTTTAGAACCTGTCCATTTTTTAACCAGTTTCCCATTAACAAAATTAAAAAAGAAAGGCCTATTTTCTGCTTTAGGGTAATAAGGTGTTTCTTTATTTACGCCAATAAATATTTCTAACGCGTTATCTCCGTCAACATCACATGTTTTAATCATAAATGGATGAATGGTCGTCAGATTATTGGTGTAAATAGGTTTCATTTCAATGGTATCTTGTATATACTCAGGCTTATAAATCATTAACTCTTCACCATAATTTGAGTCTTCGGAGCCAGAAAGAATAAGGATTTCATCTTCTTTATCTCCGTCTATATCACCAATACTTAAATCTTTTATTATTTTGTTTTTTTTCAAGGATATTTTCTCTTTTCCACCTTGATAATAAAAAATTATTTCATCGACTTTATATGTAAAGGTATATGTTTTATTTGAAAAATAAATCTTTTGATGACCTTTTAAACTAGAATGCAGCCATAACAAATACCCTAAAACAATTAAACATAATATGCATAAAGTTAACAATAGACTCTTCTTTTTATTCATCCATTGTCACCATTTGTATTTGAATGTTTTTTTAGACTCTGTTCCAAACCTAGACCTCCCCTTTTTTTTAATTCTAACATTAATTTAACAAATTTTACCCTTTATTGCAAATAAAGACCAAGAATAAATGTATCATAAGCTTGTTTAAAAAAGAGTACAGGTGTATAACATTTTTTTGATATCAATCTGAAAAGAGTTAATATCAAAACCTTATACACCTGTA
>JAKSCF010000481.1 GCA_022360735.1 Clostridia bacterium | reverse complement strand
CTTAGGATCAACATTCAAAGACTTAATTCCAGGCAACCCTAAGTCTTTTGATAATTTTTTCAAAGCTTCAATGCCTTTTTTGCCGGCTAAATCATCCTCTTTTTCTTCGATTCCCATTATCCTAGCTACTCTAGCATATTTTTCTTGAGTATTAGGCAAATTATAATCCATTACATATGGCAGCAAAATGGAATTACACATGCCGTGGGGTGCATCATACATGCTGCCTAAAGCCTCTGCCATACAATGAACCGATCCAACATCTGCATGGCTAAAGCATAGTCCTGCAATTAAGCTTCCCATCATCATCTGATCTCTTGCTTCAATATCAGCCCCATCTTTAACTGCTTTTAAAACGTTTTTTACAATAAGTTCTATGGCATACAGCCCCATTGCTTCTGCTATTGGTTCTGTACAGTTTACGGTGTATCCTTCTATTGCATGGGTTAATGCATCCATTCCGGTAGCAGCTGTAATAAGCGGCGGCACAGTTAAGGTTAGCTCTGGATCTACTATAGCTGTTTTCGGGGCAATAGCAGGACTTTTAATGGTGAATTTTACTTTGTCCTCACTATCTGTTATGACGGAAGAAAAGGTCACCTCGCTGCCGGTTCCTGCAGTTGTAGGAATGGAAAGCAACGGCAGGCAGTCTTCTTTTATCTTTCCTTTTCCTTGATAGTCTTTTGCTTTTCCACCTTGCTTAACAAGTACAGATACTGCTTTTGCAGCATCAATAGGGCTTCCTCCGCCAAAAGCTACAAGGCAGTCTACATGATTTTCAGCTGCAACTTTTGCAGCTAACTCAACATTGTTGGATTTAGGGTTTTGTTCTATTTCATCAAAAATAATATATTCGATCTTTATATTATCCATCACTTTTTTAAGCAAACCTGTTTTTACCAAACCTTTATCAGTGATGATCATAATTTTTTTTGCTTTAAGACTATCCAGTTCCTCTTGTAATAAGACAATCGTACCTCTGCCATATCGTATTTTAGTAGGCAAAATAAAATCAAAACTATTTATCATTCTTATCCTCCTAGTTTAAGGTATATCTTTTGTTGCCTTATTATCTATTATATATCTTTTTTGTATGATAAACTTACCAACCACATAAAATAATTTTAAATATTTGAAAAAGCCAAACAAAGCCCTTTTTCAGGGCTTTGTTCAGCGGCTTTCTTTTTACAGCCTACATCTATATATTAAATTTGGAAGAAAAGACCTTTAGATTATGCTTGCTCAGCAAGTTTTTTGTATTGTTCATATTTCTCTTTTGCATCTTTTTCTGCTTGTGCAAACATTTCTTTGGCTTCCTGGGGATAAGCCAATGCTAATGAGGCATATCTTATTTCACCTCTTAGGAATTCTTCAATGTCTTTTGTCGGCTCTTTAGAGTCAAGAATAAATGGATTTTTTCCTTCATCTTTTAGTTGCGGGTTGTACCTATATAGATGCCAGTATCCACATTCAACGGCTTTTTTCATTTCTGCTTGACTGCAAGCCATTCCCCCTTTTATGCCATGCTCAATACAGGGTGAGTAGGCGATTATCAAGGATGGTCCGGGGTAGTTTTCTGCTTCTATCATTGCTTTTAAGACTTGATTGTAGTCCGCTCCCATGGCTACTTGTGCTACATAGACATATCCATAGCTCATGGCCATTAATCCTAAATCTTTTTTCTTGATTCGCTTACCTGCAGATGCGAATTTTGCAATGGCTCCCAGTGCAGTAGCTTTTGAAGACTGTCCGCCGGTATTGGAGTATACTTCTGTGTCAAATACCAGCATGTTGATGTCATCCCCTGATGCGATGACATGGTCCAATCCACCGTATCCGATGTCATAAGCCCATCCATCCCCGCCAAATGCCCAGTAAGATTTTTTAGAAAGGTATTCTTTGTTCTCAATGATCAAGTCAACCATTTCTTTTTCTTTATCATTTTTACAGGGATACTTTTGTAATGCCTCTATTAATCCATAGCTGATCTTTCTAGTGTCTTTTGCATGGTTTATGTTTTTGATCCATGTCTCCACTTCTTTTTTAGCAATCCCCATACCGGACATTTTGTAGAGTTCTTGAGCCAGTTTATCTCTCATTTGTTCAGATCCAAGCATCATACCGTATGCATATTCTGCATTGTCTTCAAACAGTGACATCGCCCATGCAGGGCCATGACCTTTTTTGTTAGTGGTGTAGGGTGTTGAAGGTGTGCTTCCACCATAAGCAGATGAACAGCCGGATGCATTGGCAATGTACATTCTGTCTCCGAATAACTGGGTGGCCAGCTTGATATATGGTGTCTCCCCACAGCCTGCACATGCTCCTGAGAATTCAAATAATGGGGTAGCGAATTGGCTTCCCTTAATGGTATTTAAGTTTAGGTCTTCTTTTTCTATTATTGTCATTGCAAATTCCCAGTTGTCTTTTTCAGGCATTTGGGTGGCTAATGCTTTCATTTCTAGTGCTTTTGTGGGACAGATTTGTTCACAGCTTCCGCAGCCGGTACAATCCAGTGGTGAAATTTGTATTCTGTATTGGTATTGATCTAAATCTTTGCCTTTTGCCTTTTTAGTAGCAAATGGTGCTTTAGCCGCTTCTTCT
The DNA here is from genome assembly GCA_022360735.1 of Clostridia bacterium. The sequence continues at coordinate 2,033 of JAKSCF010000481.1, read as the reverse complement.
TTTGATAATAGGAAGGGTCTTATGGTTGCGTGGGGGCATACATATGCGCATAGGTTGCATTGGATGCATTTTTCCATATACCATTTTGGTACATCCACTGCTGCGCCGCGTTTTTCATATGCGGTTGTTCCATTGGGGAATCTTCCGTTTTCTATTCCAAGGAATGTACTTACAGGAAGGCGGTCTCCTTCTTGTCGATTCATGGGCACTACTACATTTTTGATGAAATCCGGTCGGTTGTCTTCTTTTTTTTCTACGGGTATTTCTATGTGCTTCCAGCTTTCATCTACATCAATTTTAATGAGATCCGTTAGGCCTCTGTCTACTGCCATATGGTTCATGTCAACGATCTTTTGTCCTTTTTTTGCGTAGGTCTTGTGTATGGCATCCTTCATGTATTTAACGGCATCCTCTATAGGAATGATGTGGATGAGTTTAAAGAATGCTGCTTGTAAGATGGTATTGATTCTTGCACCCAATCCCAGTTCTTTTGCGATGCTGATGGCATCAATTGTATAGAAGTTGATGTTATGCTCTGCCATATATCGCTTCATTTCAAGAGGTAAATGCTCTTTCAGTTCTTCTTTATTCCATCTGCAGTTTAGAAGGAAAATAGCACCCTCTTTTAGGTCTTTTAATAGATCATATTTGTCCAGATAAGACGGATTATGACAGGCCACGTAATCCGCCTTGTTGACCAGGTAAGTTGACCGGATGGGCTCTTTACCAAATCTTAAGTGGGATTGGGTCAGTCCTCCGGATTTTTTGGAGTCATAAACAAAGTATGCCTGGGTATATAGGTCGGTTTGTTCTCCAATAATCTTAATGGAGTTTTTGTTTGCGCCTACCGTACCATCAGAACCAATTCCCCAGATTTTACAGCTGACACAGTCTTTGGGGGTTACATTTATTGGTTCTTTTTGTTCTAATGATAAAAACGTTACATCGTCGTGGATGCCTATGGTGAAGTTTTTCTTTGGATTTTCTTTTGCCAGGTTTTCATAGACTGAAATAATCATGGCCGGTGTTGTGTCTTTTGATGACAATCCATAACGACCACCGATGATAACCGGCTTTTCACTTTTTTCAAAGTAGGCTTGACAAACGTCTTGGTATAGAGGTTCTGCCAATCCTCCCGGTTCTTTTGTTCTATCTAATACGGCAATTCTTTCTACCGATGCAGGCATTGCCTGGAAGAAATGCTTAAGTGAAAATGGACGATACAGGTGAACGGCAATAAGTCCTGTTTTGCTTCCGTTGGCATTTAAGTAATCCACTGTTTCTTTTATGGTGTCACAGCCTGAACCCATGGCAATAATGATATCCGTTGCATTTTCATCTCCATAGTAATCAAATAATTTATAATTTCTACCTGTTAATTGATTGATGGCATTCATGTAGTTTTCTACGACATCCGGTAAGTCCGTATAGAAGTTGTTACAGGCTTCTCTTCCCTGAAAGAATATGTCCGGGTTTTGTGTGGTTCCGATTGTATAGGGATGCTCCGGATTGAGGGAGGCTTTTCTGAATTGATTGATGGCTTCTTGATCTACCAGTTTTGCCATATCCTCATAGTCTAGGGCTTCTATCTTTTGAATCTCATGAGAGGTTCTAAATCCATCAAAGAAGTGTAAAAAGGGCACCCTTCCTTTTATGGCACTTAAGTGGGCTACCGCTCCCATATCCATTACTTCTTGGGGGTTTGCCGATGCCAAAAGTGCAAATCCTGTTTGTCGACAGGCCATTACGTCTGAGTGGTCTCCAAATATGGACAGTCCGTGTACCGATACCGTTCTTGCCGATACGTGAAATACACTTGGTAATAGCTCTCCTGCAATTTTATACATATTCGGAATCATTAATAATAGCCCTTGGGATGCCGTATACGTTGTTGTCAATGCCCCTGCGGCCAGTGAACCATGCACGGTTCCCGATGCGCCCCCTTCCGACTGCATTTCTACTACTTTTACAGTATTATCAAAGATGTTCTTTACGCCTTTTGCAGTCCATGCATCTACATGCTCTGCCATAGG
>JAKSCF010000233.1 GCA_022360735.1 Clostridia bacterium | reverse complement strand
TCTACAGTGGTGAGAAAACTTAAAAAATACAGTTTATAATGGAACTTAATACCGTGGGAGTAGATAAAAAAAATCTACTCCCATATAAATTTTTTGGAAAAACCGGCTTCCTTTTTTATTGGCATCAATATTGCGCGTATGTAAATGAAAATATTATTTAGTATCCCCCAAATGTTTTATATATTGGAACCAGCAAATTATTTTGAGTTGCTGGTTCCGCTTAATTTGGCTGAAAGCTATTGATATTAGTAAATAGTGATAAGTGATTCAATGAGAATTGACTTGATGCAGCAAATCATACGGATGCAGTACAGCATCTATAATTCTATTTTTTTATTTCAATAATTATTTCAAATGTGTTAAGACAATGTTAAATTTTCAATGGATTTTTTCATTATTTTATTTGCCGGTGCTATGGCACATAAGTTGCTTAAGAATACTGATAGTAAAATGTTTCTATACATAAAATTTGGTTATTGCAAGTACAAAATTTTGCATTTAACTCAACTAAATAATCATAAAGGGGAGGAGGAAAGTTAGGTCTTTACTTAAACAAATTCACGGAGGTTTTACTTATGAAAATAAAGAATATTTTAGTATTATTGATTACACTAACTATGGTATTTTCACTTGCTGCATGTGGAGGCGGTGAAACTAAGGATGAGGTTTCATCTGCTGAAGAGGTTTCATCTGTTGAGGAAACCATTACTATCAAATTTGCAGGAACGGTTCCAGATGATCATCCAATTACTCAAGCACAATACAAATTTAAAGAAGAGTTAGAAAGACTTACTGACAATAAAGTGGTTGTTGAGGTGTATCCGAATGGTCAATTAGGAGGCGGCAGAGAATTAATGGAAGCGGTTCAATTAGGCAATCTGGATATGTGTGAATCTTCGCTGGTACCTTTAGCAAGTTTCACAGAAGACTATATGGCTATTGGTTTACCTTTTCTTTTTCCCACTAGAGAGATTGCTTATGCTTTTGCTGACGGCGAGGTTGGACAGTTGCTAAGCGATACGGTAGCAGAGCAAACCGGTATTAGAACCATTGCATATTTTGAAAATGGCATCCGACAATTTACAAATAGTAAAAGACCTGTTATAAAACCTGAAGACATGAAAGGTTTAAAGGTACGTGTCATGGAGTCTCCTGTTTATATACAGATATTTACAGCCTTAGGAGCGAATCCTACACCAATGTCTTTTTCAGAGGTGTATACGGCATTACAACAAAAAACAGTTGATGGGCAGGACAACCCTTATGCCATTACGGCTACCAACAAATTTTATGAAGTTCAGAAATATATGACGGATTTGTCCCACACTTTTGATTTTACAGGAATGCTAATTAATGAGAATATTTATGAAAGTTACCCAGATGATATTAAGGCTGCCATAAATGAAGCAGCAAAAATAGCAGCTGAATATCAAAGACAGTTATCCATTGAAAAAGAAGCAGAATTCAAAGCAACTGTTGTCAATGGCGGGGTAGAACTCACAGAGTTAACAGCAGAGCAAAGAGCTGCATTTAGAGAAACGTGCAAACCTGTTTATGATTGGTTTAAAGAAACTACCAATCCAACTGTATCGGTAGATGTCATACTAGAAGAAGTAGATAGATTAACAAAAGAAATTGGAGCTCAATAATCCAAACAAATTGTTAATTTTAATTCAAAAGATATATTTAGTTTTAAGTATATCTTTTGAATCTTCTCTATAAGACAATAAAGGAGATCAGGATGGATATCATTAAAAAAATTGAAACGAATTTTGAAGAAGTACTTTGTGCAATACTTTTAGCTGCAATGACAGTCATCATTTTTATACAAATCATTTTTAGAGAAATGGGCATACCTGCTGCTTGGTCGGAAGAACTTGCAAGGTACATGTTCGTTTGGCAGATTTACATAGGATGTGCGCTGGGTGTCAAAAGAAGAAAACATATTAAGGTAGATGCTGTGATGCTGCTGATAAAAGATAAATGGCATGTTGTTATGTATATTATATCCAATATTTTGTTTATGGTATTTTGTATTATTATTTCTATTTATGGAATGGAGCTGTTGTACAAAATACAGTTTATTCAAAAACAAGTATCACCGGCTATGAGAATACCTACCGTCATTCCTTACAGCTCTTTTGTGTTTGGATGTCTGCTTATGATTATACGTTTGGTACAAGATACAATGAAACTAGTTAAAGAGGGGAGATAATTCAATATGGAAGTTGCTGTATTGTTTGGTGGATTTGCTCTATTTTTACTTTTAAATGTTCCTATTGGTATTGCTATAGGACTTGCAGTTATTAGTTATATACTGGTATTTGATACACAGCCCCTTGGTTATTTTGCTGCAAATATGTTTACAACCTGTGACTCTTTTCCATTGATGGCCATTCCTTTCTTTATACTTGCAGGTGCTTTAATGGAAAGCGGGGGGTTGTCAAAGCGACTGGTAGATTTTGCAAACGCGTTGGTAGGACATTTTACAGGAGGTTTTGCTATCGTAACCGTAATAACTTGTATGTTTTTTGGTGCTATTTCCGGATCTTCACCTGCGACAGTTGCAGCAATTGGAGCTATTATGGTACCGGCTATGCTTGAAAGAGGGTACTCAAAAAGGTTTTCGGTAGCACTTATAGCGGCTTCCGGATGTTTAGGTGTTATTATTCCTCCCAGTATCCCCATGGTTATGTACGGGGTAGCCACAGGCGCTTCTATTGGGCGTATGTTTATGGGAGGATTTGGACCGGGGATTGTTCTGGGTGCAGCATTGATTGGACTTTCATATTACATCAGTAAGAAAAACGGCTTTGTAGGATCCGGAGAAAAATTTAGCATAAAAAGAGTTGTTGTTGAGTTTAAGAAATCAATATGGGCACTATTGGTTCCGGTATTTATATTAGGTGGTATTTATGGTGGATTTTTCACACCTACAGAATCCGCCGTAATCGCAGTTATTTATGGACTAATGGCGGGGTTATTTATATACAAAGAGTTGACATTCAAAAAAATATATGACTCGTTGGTTGGATCTTCCCTTACAGTGGGCACAGTGTTAATAATCGTAGGGACAGGTACGACACTGGGTAAGTTCTTAACCATTGAACGCATTCCTACAATGATTGCAGATGGTATATTAGGGCTTACGGATAATGTTATTATTATCATGCTTTTGATGAATATCTTGCTGTTAATTGTAGGTTGTGTTATGGAAACCTTGGCAGCCATATTAATTTTATCACCAATTCTTTATCCTATCGCTGCCGCTTGCGGCATGGATATTGTTCATTTTGGATTGATGTTGATTGTAAACTTAGCAATTGGATTCATTACACCTCCGGTAGGTGTTAACTTGTTCGTCGCTTGTGGTATTTCTGATTTGAAATTTGAAGAAATTGTACATGCCATTATACCTTTTGTGATTGTAATGCTCTTAGCATTATTGTTAATAACATTTGTTCCTGAAATCACAATGTTTTTACCTAATACGTTTTTAAGATAATAGAAAAATGCCGGGAATGTTATATAGATTATTCAAATTACGCTTGAACAATATTGAAGGAGATGTAAGCCCATGACAGACATGTTTCACATTTCAGGAAAAAAAGCTATCGTAACCGGAGGCAGCAGAGGACTTGGTAAATGTATGGCAGAAGCATTGAAAGATGCAGGCGTTGATATGGTCATTATGGGAAGCAGCGATACAATTTACCAAACCGCAAAGGAATTGAATACGAGTCACTCAAAAGTAAAGGGTATAAAAGCAGATTTAAGTCATCGTTTAAGCATCGTTGCAGCATTTTCAGAAGCAATGGATTTTTTAGGTGGAATAGATATTCTTGTTAATAATGCAGGAACACAAATTCGAAATAAATGTGAGGAATTCTTATTAGAGGATTGGGATAAGGTATTGGAAGTTAATTTAACGGCCCCTTTTATTATGAGCCAATTGGCTGGTCGTGAAATGCTCGCTCAGGGCAAAGGAAAAATTATTAATATTGCATCTATGCTAAGTTTTTCCGGCGGGTTCTCCGTGCCGGCCTACGCAGCCAGTAAAGGTGGAATTGCGCAAATAACCAAAGCAATGTCCAATGAATGGGCATCAAGAGGTATTAATGTTAATGCCATAGCACCCGGATATATGGATACTGATAATACTGCTGCCATCAAAGAAGATAAAATCCGAAATGAACGAATAATAGCAAGAATACCTGCGGGAAGATGGGGGCGTCCGGAAGATATGAAGGGTGCTTTAATCTATCTGGCATCTGATGCTTCAAATTATGTACATGGGTCTATTTTATTAGTAGATGGCGGATGGATGGGTTGTTGATATAAGAAATAAATAGCAATAAAAAAGTTTAAGTTGCAGTCGACAATGGTTGGCTGCAATTTTTTCTTTATTTAATCATTTGATGCAAAAAAGCATAATGATGTATATTGCATCAATATCCCATAGATAAAAAGTATAAAAAGAAAAAAATAATGCTTTTATATCAACTGAAACATTGAAATTTCAATGAAATAAAAAAATGATTTTTTAAACACCAAATTGGCACGGAATTTGAAAATATACTTAAACAGCTTTTAAATAAACGCTATGCTCTGTTAATGTTTACAAAAAAATCACTTCAGTTCAATAGAACTGATTTGCTAAAAGATGAAAACCATGTAACCAATAGCCTCATTATAAAGTTCATAATGACAGAGATTTGAATGAGAAAGCAAAATTGAATGTACAAGGAGGAAGGATAATGAATTTCAGTCTAACAAGAGAGCAGCAAATGCTCAAGAAGATGATGAAAGAATTTGCTGAAACAGAAATCGAGCCAATAGCAGAAGAACTGGACGCGGAAGCAAGATATCCATATGAGACAGTGGCAAAGCTGGGGGAATTGGGCGTTATGGGAATGCCATTCCCACAAGAATATGGGGGAGCAGGATCAGACTATGTCACCTATGTCATGGCAATAGAGGAGATGTCCAAGGTATGTGCATCACACGGTGTAATCGTACAGACCCACAATGCACTTTGCTGTTGGCCGATTTTTACATATGGCACCGAAGAACAAAAGAGAAAATACCTTCCTGACTTATTGTCGGGTAAAAAATTAGGAGCATTTGGACTCACAGAGCCTAATGCCGGAACAGATGCAGCAATGCAGCAGACAAAAGCAGTCCATAAGGGAGATCACTGGCTGTTGAACGGAACCAAGGTATTTATCTCCGGAGGCGGAATAGCAGATGTATACGTCATAATGGCGATGACAGATAAATCAAAAGGCACACGAGGTATTAGCTCATTTATAGTAGAAAAAGGCATGCCGGGTTTTTCAAGAGGGAAGAAAGAAAACAAAATGGGTATCAGAGGCTCAATCGCAGCGGAACTCGTATTTGAAGATTGTATGGTTCCAAAGGAAAACCTCCTTGGAGAGATGGGAAAAGGCTTTAAAGTAGCGATGACAGCTCTTGATGTAGGAAGGCTGGGAATCGCAGCACAAGCATTGGGAATTGCACAGGGGGCATTTGACCGGACCGTAGTATATATGAAACAAAGAAAACAGTTTGGAAGAACACTTAATAAGTTCCAAGCATTAGCCTTTGAAATGGCAGAAATGAAGACGAGAATAGACGGCGCAAGACTCCTTTTATACAATGCTGCAGACAAAAGGCAAAAAGGTCTGCCAAGTACCATGGAAGCAGCACAAGCAAAATTGGCTTGTTCGGAAACAGCCATGTATGTCACAACAAAAGCAGTGCAGTTCCATGGAGGCTATGGATACATTAAAGATTACCCGGTAGAAAGAATGATGAGGGATGCAAAGATAACAGAAATATATGAAGGCACTTCAGAAGTAATGAAAATGGTTATTTCCGGCGATATATTCAAGTAAGAGGAGGAACAAGAGATGAAAATAATCGTATGTGTTAAGCAGGTGCCCGACACAAATGAAGTCAAGATAGACCCAAAAAAAGGGACGCTTATAAGAGACGGTGTACCAAGCATATTAAATCATGATGATGCAAATGCATTAGAAGAAGCATTAAAGATTAAGGATAAAGATCCGGAGACAACCATAACTGTAATCACCATGGGCCCTCCACAGGCAAAGGAAATGCTGCAGGAATGTATTGCCATGGGAGCCGATGATGCTATCCTGCTTTCAGACAGAGCCCTTGGAGGGTCAGATACATGGGCAACGTCAAATGCTTTGGCAGCAGGAATAAGAAAAATAGGAGAATATGATCTGATATTTGCAGGAAGGCAGGCAATCGATGGAGATACGGCACAGGTAGGACCACAGCTTGCAGAAAAATTAGACTTACCCCAGGTAACTTATGTTAAGGAATTTGAATTTGAAGAAGACGGACAAATAAAAGTAAAAAGAGCTTTAGAAAACGGTTACGAAGTCATCAAGATAAAAATGCCTTGTGTTTTAACAGCTATTAAAGAATTAAATAAACCTAGATATATGTCCGTAAGAGGTATATTAAAAGCGGCAAAGCAAGATATCAAAATATATAATGCTGCAGATACGGGAGTAGATTTGACAAAAGTAGGCCTTGAAGCATCGCCAACCAATGTATTCAAATCATTTACGCCTGCCCCAAAAGGAAAAGGTGTCTTGGTAGAAGGCGATACGCCTAAAGAATTGGCAGCCCATTTATTAGGTGGTCTTAGGGCAAAACACATCATATAAAGGAGGAAAGAAATATGGCTATAAAAGTAATCAATGAACTGTGCAAGGGATGCGATCTTTGCGTAAAAGCTTGTCCCTTTGACGCGATAGATATGATTGAAAAGCTGGCGGTTATCAATGAAAAATGTACTGCATGTAACCAGTGTATAGAGGCCTGCCCCTTTGATGCAATAGAAAAAGTAGAGACAGAAGAAAAAAAAGAAGTCAGCCTATCAGACTACAAGAATGTATGGGTATACACCGAGCAAAGAGAAGGGAAATTGATGAATGTCGCATTGGAGTTGCTTGGAGAAGGCTACAGACTTTCAAGAGAAATCGGTGAAGGTTCAAAAGTATGTGCCGTATTAATAGGTGGAAACATCAATCATCTTGTGGATGAACTCTACACATATGGTGCAGATATGGTATATGTAGCAGATGATCCGTTACTTGAGAGGTATACGACAGATGGATACACAAAAGTAATGACAGAAGCCATAAAAGAATATAAACCGGAAATCGTCATGTTTGGCGCAACCCATATTGGAAGAGACTTGGCACCAAGAATAGCGGCAAGGCTGGACACCGGGCTTACAGCAGACTGTACAAGACTGGATGTCAATACCGGTAATTATATTGACTATCTGGAAAAGTACACAACAGCAGACACAGAAGGCTTAGATAGAAATGATGGGGATAGAAACCTTAAGCAGACAAGACCCGCATTCGGCGGTAATCTGATGGCAACCATTATATGTCCAAAGAACAGACCACAGATGTCAACCGTAAGACCCGGCGTTATGGATAAAAGAGAGAAAGATCCAACGCGTAAGGGCGAACTCATTCATCTGGATATTAACTTGACAAAAGAAGAAATCAAGGTAGAAGTAATGGAAATGGTTAAGGCAGCAAAGGAAATTGTTTCACTGACGGATGCACAGATCATTTGCTCAGGAGGAAGAGGGTTAGGAGATGCTTCCGGCTTTCAACTTATCGAGGAATTTGCCAAAACCGTAGGCGGCGTAGTAGGGGCGTCACGTGCTGCAGTAGACTCAGGCTGGATAGATCATTCACACCAGGTCGGTCAAACCGGAACCACAGTAAAACCTAAAATCTACTTTGCATGCGGTATCTCCGGAGCGATACAGCATCAAGCAGGTATGAATACTTCTGACATCATTGTAGCCATTAACAAGGACCCTGAAGCATCTATTTTCCAAATCGCTGACTATGGCATTGTTGGTGATTTGAAAAAGGTCATTCCTGAGATTATTGAGCAGTGGTTCAATAATTAAAACATAGATTGAGAAATTATAATACATGAAACCCGTGAAGGCATTCACGGGTTCAAAGGGTAATAGAGTGGAGGATAGATTAAATGAAAACATGTGTCATTACGGGAGCTGCAAGAACAGCTGTTGGGGGCTACCTGGGAAGTCTTAAAACAGTAGAGGCGCAGGATTTGGCAGCTGCAGTATTAAAAGAAACTGTAAAAAGGTCAAATATAGAACTTGACCAAATTAATCAAGTCATTTTGGGAGATGTGTATGGATATACACCAAATGTTGCACGATGTGCCGCTTTGTTGGCAGGTATTTCTGAGGGTATTCCTGCTTATACGGTAGATAGACAATGTGCGTCTTCTTTACAGGCAGTAGCAAGTGCTGTATATGAGATTGCTTCAGAGGAAGCGGATATTGTATTAGCCGGAGGTGTGGAAGTCATGTCAAGACTAACCTATTACCTTCCTCCTTCAACAAGATATGAACCTCTAAGACTGGGGGATAAACCTCTATATGATACATTTACTCACGGTGTAACCATTGTACAGCCAAATGATTTGTATCCAGGTCTTAACATGGGATTGACAGCAGAGAATGTGGCAGAAAGATTTAACATCACCAGAGAAGAACAAGATCGATTTGCCCTTGATAGTATTCATAAAATGAAAGCTGCAATGGATGAAGGCAAATTTAAAGACGAAATTTTACCTTTTGAAGTAAAACTGAGAAAGAGCAGCTTTATTTTTGATACGGATGAACACATAAAGCCGGAAACAACCATGGAAACACTTGGAAGATTAAGACCTGTATTTAAGAGGGATGAAACCGGAACCGTTACGGCAGGAAACGCTTCCGGTATGAATGACGGAGCATCTGCAGTGGTTGTCATGTCTGAAGAAAAAGCTAATGAACTGGGCTGCAATGCTTTAGCTAAAATAGTAAGTGTCAGCAGCGTAGGTGTTGACCCAAGGGTAATGGGCCTCGGACCGGTTCCTGCTATTAAAAAAGCATTACAAAAAGCCGGATTAACCTTAGAAGATATGGATCTAATTGAAATCAATGAAGCGTTTGCAGCTCAAAGTCTTGGGGTTCTAAAGGCATTAGGAATGGATATGGGGACTGAAATGTATCAAAAGGTAAACGTTAATGGCGGCGCTATTGCTCACGGCCATGCATTAGCAAGTAGCGG
>JAKSCF010000263.1 GCA_022360735.1 Clostridia bacterium | reverse complement strand
TACAACTAATGATATAGTTTAGATAATATAGGCGTTTTTTTATAAAGGTAATGACCAGCGCGATATAAAGCAAAAAGCAAAAAATCACATTCAATATTAAACAGATATCCTTTAGCCTATCAGAGAATATTCTTATACATATACCTGTAGATAGTTTATGCAAAAAGAAAAACGTCACTACTAATAAAGGTAAAATTTTAATTGAAAAAAACAAAAGTTGTCTAATAAATTTTCCATATTGCTTCTTTTTAATATACAACATAACCTTTTCCCCATACAGTATGAATATATTCAAAGTCTGAATCGATAGCCTGTAGCTTTTTTCGTATATTTTTAATGTGAACCGCCACAGTATTATTTGAAGACTGTATAAACCTCTCTTTCCAGACGTTTTCAAAAATTTCCTTCACACTAACATTTTTACCTCTACGACTAACAAGATAGAGCAGTGTCTTATATTCAATATGCGTAAGTCCGACCTCAATGTCATTTATCATAACCTTATTTGTATTTTTATTGATATAAAGATTATGAACACATATTTCTGATGATTGTTTATTAGCCTTTTCCCGCCTTAATAATGCGAACACTCTTGCAAGCAGTTCTTTAGAGGAAAAAGGTTTTATCATATAATCATCTCCACCGCACAATAGACCTTTTACCATATCATCCTCACTTGATTTTGCAGTCAAAAACAGTATGGGAACCATAGAAATTTCTCTTATTTTTTCACATAAAGAAAATCCATCTTCCCCCTCCATCATAATATCTAAAATGATGAGAGAAATTCGGTTTTGGCTAAAATGCTGCAGTGCTTCATTTGAATTGATGGCTTTGTATACAATATACCCGGTTTTGAAAAGATGATAATCTAAAATATCTAATATTTCCGGGTTATCATCAATAATTAATATGGATTGCATAATCGACTCTCCTTTCCTTGTAAAGTGTAAGCCAATATAATCAATGTTATCATTTATATAGAAAATTCAATTGAAAATTATTCTTACTGCTATCTTACATTAGTCTTGACATAATTACAAGAGCCGCGGACTTATGTCGATAGTACAGACACAAAAAGTTAAAATATTTTATAAAAAGTATTTTGACTACAAGCATTTGGACAAAATAATTGCATAGAATTTATTATCATAGTCTAATTATAAAAAATATAAAGGGATTAAAGGAGAAGATAAGGATGGGCAGCGTAATGACAGTATTAGGAGCAATTGATTCAAAGCATTTAGGCAATACGTCTATGCACGATCATATACTGGTGGATACCAGCTTTTATAAGGATCAATATAAATCAGTCATTCCTCATATTAGTGAAGACAAGTTAACCGTTAAATGTGAGAATATGTATTATCTTAGGAAAGGGTATTTTGGTATTTCTAAGGACAGTTTGCGTCTAGATGATGTTGACTTGGCAATTAAGGAAGTAAATTATTTTAAAAATTCAGGAGGCTCAACTATTTTAGAAGTTAGCCCTGCCGGTATTAGAGGAAAAATACAAGATATAAAAAGAGTTTCTGAAAATACAGGTGTAAATGTCATCGTATCTACAGGGTTTTATGGTTATGGCTCATGGCCGGAAGAATGTGTGGATATGTCAATAGATGAACTGCAAGCATATATTGAAAAGGAAATATACGAAGGGATAGATGGAACAAATATTAAGGCGGGCAGTATAAAAATAGCATGTAACTTTTTGAATAGACAAGAAAAAAAAGCACTAAAGGCAGGGATCCGTGCTTCAAAGAAAACCGGATTACCATTAACAGTACATACAGGATTAGGTATGACGATTAAAGATACATTAAAAATGGCAGATATCGCTGTTAATAAAGAAGGTATGGATCCTCAAAGATTGATTATGTGCCATATAGACGGTTTTATTACAAAATCGTTAAAGATTAAGGATTATATATTAAACTATGAAAATGCTACTCAACAACTTTTAAATCCAGTTAAAAAAATATTAAATATGGGTGCAAATATCAGCTTTGATACTTTTGGTTCCCTGTGGACTACTGAGATTCTTGGAACTTATAGAATAAATGATTATGATAGAATAAGAGGATTATTGCCCCTTATTAAAAAAGGATATTCAAAACAAATTGTACTGGGAAGTGATTTATTTCTTAAAATCTCATATCGTAGATATAGTGGGAATGGGTATACACGTATATTAGATTTTGTAATACCTATGCTAAAAAAACTGGGTGTATCACAGAAAGATATCAATAATATGATGATAAATAACCCTGCCAGACTGTTATCTTGTTAATAAGGCTGTAGAAAACTTATAGATTTTAAAAGGGGGATCGGGGGGACACCCCCTAAAATTTATCGTAGAAAGCTATTTTACAGAGATTATTTTACACACCCCACCCTACACACTCTTATTATCCTATAAAAACTCCTCATAGTTTTGTTTGCTATATAAAATTCGTCTAATCTGCACCATATGATCATCTACTACAAAAAACACAACATCATTCTTTACAATAAGAAATCGATAGCCTTTTTTCCTTAACACAGGATTATGAACTAACGGACATCTCGTTGGCATTTGTGAAAGACTCCCAATTTTTTCTACAATTAAATCATAATATTTTAAAGCACTATCTGAGGAAAGGGTATTGAGATAGTTAATAATCTCTTTAAAATCTCGTTTAGCAACAGGATATATATGAACCTTATAAGTTTCCACGAACACTATTCCTTAACTGTTTTGCAACTTCAAAAAAGTCTTCACCCTCTGCGCCATTTGCAACTTCTTCCTCAGCTTCTGCTAACTTTGTATATAAATCTATTAAGGCTTGCTGACGTTCATATGTTTCAACACTCATAACTACCATATCACCAACGCCGTTTTTTGTAATATAAATGGGTTCTCTTGTTTGATGACAGTATTCGGAAATTGTATTAGCATTGTTTCTTAAATCCGATATCGGTCTAATATTTGGCATATTTGCATCCTCCTCATTCTCAAAATTCATAGTTACATTATATCAGAATTTTGAGAGCCAGGTCAAGAATCAATATGGCAGTAAAGTTAAACATTGGTCATATACTCTTTGTAAATAAAGGATTCATCCCCATCTATAGATATCCAGCTTTAAAATCGCATTTATATTTACGCAAACAACGCAACACCATCGTTGTTTGCGTAAATAGTATTTTTAGGCTTAAAGTTGGCTATCTTTATTATTCGCTCCGAAAAGTCTCTATAATATATAACACAAAATATACAATAAATACCAAAATCGTTAAAAGCATAGAGGTCAAATAATACTCTTTGAATAATTGCAAACTCCACCTGTCTGTAAGTATCACTACTCTGCTAATAAGGCCTGTCATTGCAATTCCGTCATTAAACCCGCTGTTTGATGAGTAATTTATGCCTAAATCAATTGTTATGATTACATATAACAGCAATAAAGGTAAAATGCTATGGTGCCATTTATTTTTTCTTTTTCCGGTTTTGTATTCAATGAACAAAATTAAAAACCCCGCTATCAGAGGTAAGTACAACATAGCTGTTCATCCTTTCTTTTAGTATAGATAATTACACCTTTGTAAAATTATAAAAACCTGACCCCTCTACAAGCTTAATTATCATACACAAAATCTACTGCGGTTCTATCCAACATAAAAACATACTCCATGAGTTCAATCGCTCTATCTCTAGTCCTATGCAATTCAACAGTTAATGTCTTCACATTACCTTGAGTACCCAAATACCCAGTATCTATAAACTTATGGTTGACAAAATTTAAATCATCATCAATAAATTTCTGCCAACTTTTTTGAGACTGTTTGAGATTTAAACTATCCTGTTCACTTAGCGATTTGTATAAATACTCAAGAGCTGCATCAACTTCTTCCTGCCATTTTCCTATATATTTTGCCTTCAGCGCACCCCATTCTAATGTTGTTGTCTTGGGTTTTTCTTGATATTCAGCAAGCTCAATTCGATAATCTTTATCAATGGGGTTATCATTAATAATGTCTGAAAAATCATCATTCCCTTGATAATCACCATAGTGGGTTTCTGAATGCCGGTATTCATTAATCCGGTCTTCAAGTATATTAATCTCTTCCCTGTATTTCTCCAATTGAACATTCATAGCAGCATTATCGGATCTCAATTTTTCAGTTATAACTATACATGTGCTGATGACTAAAACTAATCCAATTACAATACTTAATATATAAAATAATACCTTTTTATTCACTAATATCACCTCGTTTCTATTTTATACTTTATTATAAAGCCGACACTTATTATACCATTTTATCCACAATTTGTCCATGATAACACGCAGCACGCAGGGTCAGGCTTTTATAATTTTATAAATACCTTTCCGGTCTTGACTATGTCCTATATATTAAGTACTATATACATAT
>JAKSCF010000236.1 GCA_022360735.1 Clostridia bacterium | reverse complement strand
TCTGCTCATCATTAATCCTCTTCTCAGATTTTTCTCCATAATAGGTCCTAAGATGAGTCCCATTATTACAGGAGGAACAGGAAATTTAAGTTTAATTAAAGCGTAGCCCATTAATCCAAATAAAAGTAGTGAATAAACATCAAATACACGATTATTCAGTGCAAATGCTCCTACCACACATAATGTCATAATAATAGGAAATAAAATATACTTTGGAATATATAATAATTTTACAAAGACTTTCATTCCGGAAAATTGAAAAATAATCATAATAATGTTTGCTAAGAATAATGCTGCAAATATACTATATATTAAGTCGCCATTCTTCTGAAACAGTAATGGCCCCGGCTGTAATCCATGAATCATCAAACCGCCTAAGAGCATAGCTGTAACCGTATCTCCCGGAATTCCCAATGTAAACAAAGGAATCAAAGCACCGCCTATTGCAGCATTGTTACTTGATTCACTTGCCACAAGGCCTCCCATGTCACCCTTTCCAAAATTCTCAGAGTTTTTCGCCTGACTCTTTGCCGTCCCATATGAGATAATATTGGCAGTGGTCCCGCCTAATCCCGGTAACATACCAATACCTGTTCCAATCATACTGGATCTAAAAAGATTAAATACTTGTCCTAAAAACTCTTTTAAAGAAAAACCAAAGCCCTTAATAGCATAATTATTTACGTTAACCTCTTGACCATCCCCTTGTTTTTTAAGCACTAATCTGCTTTCAGCCGATTTGAACACTTCTGCCACAGCATAAAATCCAATTAATGCAGGCAGCAAACTAAAGCCTGAAGTTAAATCACTGATACCAAATGTAAATCTTTGAGCTGAATCAATAGGTGCCATACCTACCATTCCTATGGTGATTCCAAGTGCCGCACTGATTAAACCTTTTAGTAAAGACCCTTCGGAAAGACCTGCAATCATGGTTAGAGAAAAGATAGCGATTGCAAAATATTCAAAAGCAGAGAACTTCAGCGAAAATTCGGCAAGTGGAGGTGCGACAAATGTTAAAACAAATATACCAATTAAGCCTCCTAAAAACGAGAACACTATTCCGATGCCAAGTGCTTTTCCCGCTTGCCCCTTTTTAGCCATTGGATAACCATCAAAGGCAGTAGTTATTGAAGAGGGGGTTCCCGGCATATTTAATAAAATTGCGGGGATCAATCCTCCGGATATACCGCCTAAATACAAACCCATTAATAAACTCATACCGTTGATTGGTGAAAGCCCATAAGTTACAGGTAAAAATAAAGCGACTGCCATTGTTGCTGTAAGTCCTGGTATGGAACCGAAAACTATGCCTATAAATACGCCTATAGCGATGAAAAGAATCGTGTGAATGCTCATAATGCCTAAAAAACCATTGATCAGTAATTCTGTCAACCGTATCACCTCTATTTCTAAGATCTTATCAATCTTATGACAGAAAAATTTTAATATTTAAATATGACAGTTTATCCTAATATGCCGCTTGGAAGCATTAAATCAAATCCTTTGACAAATAAGAAATATACACCGACAGGAACAACAATTGAAATGATAATAAATAAAGGTAAGTTTCTTTTTTCATTGGGTGACAACAGATTAATGACAACGAATAAATATAATATACTCATTAAAATAAAACCCACTGATTTGAGGAGTATGACATAAATGAATAATGCCCCTATTGATAATAGGACAGATCGTTTATCAATTTTATTTTTCTTTACCTCTTTAGCTGCTTCTTTTGTCATTCTTTTCATTTCTATTTTTGTTGAAACAATAAGTGCAATACTTAGAATTACAAAAATAGCGCCAACCATTCTAGGCAGAAAACCTGCACCAACGCCTGCTTGAGTAGGATTTGGAATACTATAAGAATATATATACATCCCTATACCAAATACTAAAAAGAATAGCCCTGAAAAAAAATCTTTTTTTTCTTTTGTCATAAAATTCCACTCCTTGTTAGAGAAATGTTTTGTGCTAAAAACGTATCACCCTAAAGTGATACATTTTTAGCACATAGAACCTACTTTAGTATATCTTTATATTCCATAAACATATTTCTTTGGTCATCCATATAGTTTGCTGCTTCTTCTCCTTTAAGGTAAAATGGTTGTTGATAATATGCTTTTTCTATCTCTTGCCGGTAATCTGAAAGATTTGATATTTCTTCAACCGCATCAGCAAACTTGTCAACGATTTCTTGCGGCGTTCCTTTAGGCATTGCAAAGAAATACACTTTAGGCATGTAAATATCATAACCTTGTTCTAAAGCAGTGGGAATATCACTAAAATGTGGGTTTCTTTCATCATTCAATAATGCCAATGCTTTAACATCACCTAAATCTATATAATCTTTCATCGTACCATAAGGATTAGGTATTGCATCTACATGCCCTCCCTTTAATCCTACAAGACGGTCAGATGCTCCTCCTTGATCGACAATCGTTAAATCCGCACCGGCTTTATTAACCATACCGCCAATTACATGAGTGGTTCCGCCTACATCTGCTCCAAAAGTAAGCTCTCCGGCTCTTGATGCCGAATCGTCAATGAAATCTTTTAATGTTTCATATGGCGTATCTCCTTGTACAAAAATTAAATCTCCTGAGTGTTTAGCTCCTATTGCAGCAATTTCAAAAGCCTCATCCCAGCTAAAGTCAGTTATTCCTGCTACTTCATTGACGTGTACTGCGCTATTCGCAAATAAAATACTGTATCCATTGGGATCACTACTTTTTATATGACGCGTAGCAATTGAACCACTGCTTCCGGTCATATTTGAAACAACTACCGGTACACCTAATATGTCTTCAAGACGTTTTGCATATGCTCGTCCATTGAAATCCGTGTCCCCACCAGCTCCATATGGCACTACAATTTCAATCGTCTTTTCTGGCCAACCAGCCGATTCTTCTCCATTGGTATTTGTGTCGGCATCCTGAGAATTACATCCTGTAAATAACAGCACCACACATAAAGTCATAATTGTAATAACAGTGATAACTTTAGTTTTTTTAAACATTTAAAACCCTCCCAGAATTTTTTAAATATATTTAGCTTTAGAATTGGATATTATCCCTGTGCACATGTGCTTATTTATGTTAAATCATTATGATCAAACCGTAATTACTCTATTATTTGATATACTTCTAAGTCCTTTAATATTTGTATCATCTTTTCTTTATTCGGTTCAATAATCCCACCGATAGGGCTTAAAGATACTCCCGGATCAATTCCCACTAGTCGGAGTGCTTCTTTCATGACGCCCGGAAAACTGCTCAGTGTAAAAGCCATTCTTAATGGTGCCAATTCAAATTGTAGTGCTCTTGCCTTTTTAAGGTTTCCATCCTTGAAGGCATTATAAATACCGGAAACGATATGGGGTACAATATTTGCTGTTGCAGCTACTGCGCCTGATCCCCCATAGCAAAGAGCGCCATATATTAAAGTATCTTTTCCACAGAATACATTAAATTTTTTATCTTGAGTCCTTCTTATGTATTCCGACATCTTTGTCATATCTCCGCTGCTATCTTTTATTCCTACGATATTGTCAATACCTGCCAGCTTTTCAACAATGTCAGGAGATATATCCACATTGGTTCTACCTACATTGTTATACAGCATCATTGGTAATTTAGTGGCTTTTGCAATTTTTTCAAAATGTTCTTTTAATTCTTGTTGATTGGGTGTAATGAAATAAGGCGTTAAGACAGAAACGCCATCTACACCACA
Source organism: Clostridia bacterium (assembly GCA_022360735.1). The sequence goes on along the minus strand of JAKSCF010000236.1, from coordinate 4,344 downwards.
ACTTTCTGCAAGCTGAACATTTTTTATACAATCTTTTGTTGTTATCTCACTGGCTCCTACATATACAGGAACTCTTCCATCTGCCTGATCTATGGCTACTTCAAATATTTTTCTTTTTTCTTCTAAGTCAAGGCCGTAAAATTCACCCGTGGTTCCTAAGACAAATAAGCCGTGAACGCCCCCGTCAATGGTATAGTCTATTAACTTTCTTAATGATTCTTCTAACAATTTTCCTTTTTCATTTAAGGGCGTAATGATGGCAGGCATTACGCCTTCTGGATAAAAATTCTTCACTTTTCTTCCCCCTATTTTTTTAATTTATATAACGAAGTGCTTTCTTTACTTCACTATAGCTTAATCATATATGCTTGAATTACATTCCCCTTTTATTTCTAGACTTTACATCGGCTTGAGGTTTTACCCCCAAGTCAATGTTTGTCTATATCGATAAAAGGGGAGAAAGAATTAAACTTTGACAAATCTATGGATTTACTACATTAACAGGGTTACCATCTAAAAACTGCTTTAAGTTATCAACCGCTATATCCATAAGTCTTGATCTTGATTCCTTTGGTGCCCACGATATATGAGGTGTGATAAATATGTTTTTTGCTTTAAGGAGTGGGTTGCTTTCTAAGATTGGTTCAGCAGAAACAACATCCACACCGGCAGCATATACTTTACCACTGTCTAAAGCTTCAACTAAGTCTTCTTCCACAATAAGAGGTCCTCTTGAAGTATTGATGATGATGACGCCATCCTTCATCTTCTCTATTGAATTCTTATTTATAATCCCCTTAGTGCTTTCAAACAAAGGACAGTGAAGACTGATTACATCAGAATTCTTTAATAATTTATCTAAATCTACATACTTCATTGTGTCACTTTCTAACTCTTTTCTTTGATAGTCATCAAAAGCTAAAACTTTCATCCCAAGGGCTTGAGCTATTCCTCCGACAGCCTGACCTATTCTTCCATATCCTATGATTCCCATAGTTTTTCCTGAAAGTTCTATTAACGGATACTTCCAGAAACACCAATCTACATTATTAGTCCATTCGCCATTTTTAACTGCGTCGCTATGTACTTCAACATGATGACAAATTGCCATTAGATGGGCAAGTACCATTTGTGCAACGGAACTTGTTCCATAAGTAGGAATATTGGTTACCTTTATTCCCAGCTTTTTTGCAGCATCAACATCTACCACATTGTATCCGGTAGCCAATACTCCAATAAACTTTACATTAGACAATTGGGAAAGCGTTTCTTTTTTTAACGGTGTCTTATTTGTATAAATGATTTGCGCATCCCCTACTCTTTCAACAATTTGATTTTCCAGAGTCCTATCATATATTGTTGTTTCTCCGATTTTTTTCAATCCTTCCCAGGATAAATCTCCGGGATTCAATGTGTAACCATCTAAAACGACTATTTTCATATTGTTCCCCTCCTTTTAATTCTATTGCTGCCTAAGAGCAATGCACGCATTGCACATTCAGCAGTCTGTTCTATTAAAATTGAAGCATTTTTTATCGCTTCATTTAATGTCATAGGCTTGTTTATGATATCCATAATCACATCTACTCCATAAGCATATACAGCTGTTGCGCCTTCACCTACACCACCTACAATAGCTAAGACAGGTACATCATACTTCACGGCTCTTTGTGCTACGCCCACAGGTGCTTTTCCATATATTGATTGACCGCCTATTTGCCCTTCTCCAACTATAACAAGATCTGCATTCACTAAATGTTTATCTATATTTGTTATATCCAATATTTTGTCAATACCGGAATAAAGTTCAGCATTGCAGAATGTCATTAATCCGGCACCTAATCCTCCGGCAGCTCCTGCACCTGGAATATCAAATATATCCTTGTGTAGAAATTTTTTAATGATAGAAGCATAATGCCTTAAATTGTAATCCAGCTGTTTCACCATATTGGGTGTTGCACCTTTCTGTGGCCCATATACATATGCAGCACCATTAAAACCGCAAAGTGGATTTGAAACATCTGAGATAACAATAATTTCAGTTTCTCTTAATTTGGGGTGAACACAGGAGGTTTCAATTTTATGAAGTTTACATAATTCTTTTCCCCCATGCCCTATTTCTTTTCCATCTTTATCTACAAGAGAGTACCCTAAAGCTTGGGCCATACCGGCGCCACCATCATTTGTAGCACTTCCTCCAATACCTACCAGTATTTTTTTACATCCTCTATCTATGGCTGCTTTGATTAATTGACCAGTACCGTAAGTAGTGGAAATCATAGGGTCACGCTTACTTTCTTCCACCAATGTAAGCCCTGAAGCCGCAGCCATTTCTATAACAGCTATATCATTATCCAGAATTCCATATTTTGCCTTCACTTTGTTTCCTAAGGGTCCTAAAACTTCTAGTTCATCATATATTCCATTAGTACCAAGCACTAAAGCATCGACAGTCCCTTCTCCACCATCAGCCACAGGAATTTTTATTATGTCTGCATCTTTAATTACTTTTCTTATTCCTTTTTCTATAGCATCAGCAACCTCAAGTGTTGTACAGCTACCTTTATAAGAATCTGAAGCTACGACTATTTTCATATCTTTCCCTCTTTCAAGATCAGCCCTTCCTTTTTGTTTCTATAATATGTAACTAATGTTAATTTTTTCATGTCATGGTGTAAAAAAATAAACAACAAAGGCAGAACAGATATTATGTTGTATTTTTCTTTGTTGATTTAATTTTATGAAAATTTTAAACGTTTTTCTATATTACAGAATACAAATTATTTACTAAAAACCCTCTCATTTTTTGTTATGTATAACAATATGGTTTTTTTATATTCTTCGATCTGTTAACATAGCAGCTAAATATAATACAACCATATCTTCAATAACTCTTGGGTCATAGCCGGTAAGCTTATTTATTTTATTTAATCTATACTGTAAAGTATTTTTATGCAAAAACAATTCATCCGCGGTTTTACTAATTGAACCGTTATTTTCAAAATATTTTACCAGCATCTCAATACTCTTTCGTTTTTCATCTTTATTAATCTTTTTAAATATCTTATTAACAAATTTTTCTTTTGTTGATTTAGGTATATCGTCAAGCAGTAAGCCTATATCAAGGTCTTGATATTTTTTAATAAAATTTTTTCTGGATGTTAGCGTTATATTTAATGCTTTTTTTGCCTCAAGATATGAGGTTCTCATTCCTTCTACATTATCGCATACACTACTAATACCAAAACAAATAATAAAATTAAATTTTTTCTTTATATTTTCATGTATGTTTTTTATTAATTTATATACATCACTGAGACTATCACTATCTATAATTAATATATTATTCATCCCGCTTTGAACGATTAGGTTCTGATTATTAAAATCGATATAACTTTTTATATAGTTATGTACTTTTTCGGTGGTGGATGGTGTTAATAATTCTTCGGCATAACCCTCATGTATTCATGACACGATTATGATTCTAGGTATATCCACTTTGATATTCAGTAAATCCGAACGCATTATTATTGTCTTTTCATCTTCTTTATACATTCTGAACAAGACTTCTTCAATGAATTGTTTTTTGCTTTCTCTTTCTATTTTTTCTTTTTCAGAGATATATGCATCTTTTATTAGTATTTCCGTCATACGCTGAATTATTTTTCCAAACTTCTCAACTTGATCCTTCTTTCCTGTTATTCCAATGACTCCAACTATTTCGTTTTGAAAGTAGACCGGAAGATTAATGCCTTGCCTGGTACCTTCATACTGTTCATCATAACCAATAACAACTTCATTCTCAGTGGCTAAGACCCTTTTAGCGCCCCCATGAAATGTACCAATTCTCATGATGTCCGTGCTGGCAATAATCATGCTATTGGTATCAATATAATTAATATCTTGATTTATGATGTCTTTCATACTTTCTACAATATCCTGTGCTATCGAATCCGATACCTTCAAACTATCACTCCTTTCAAATACAAACAGAACTAACTATCTTTATAGACTTGATATTATTATTGAATATTTTTAAATTTTCTATATGTTTTGATAAAATCCTTTCTTTTTTTACTTTTTAAATTAAATTTATTAATGCAAATAACGTCAATCTTAGATTGAGTATTCAATAGAACCTTATTAACATTTTTAAAACATAGTTAATCTATAATAGGAACAAATTTTAAGAAAATAGAGAGTAGATATTGCAATTTAAAATTTAAATAGGCTTTACTGAAAATTCTTTATGTATTCATGGTTGAGCAAGTCTATAGGTGGAGGTTTACCCGGTTATTACTTTCTGCCTATTTTTGTCCATGAACATTGAATTAAAACATTTTA
>JAKSCF010000386.1 GCA_022360735.1 Clostridia bacterium | reverse complement strand
TACCGATTCTTCCATTACCTGATCAGACAGATCCTTCTATTAGAATTTGTTTTCCAGGAGATTCTAACGATGAATTCTCAAAGGAGGAAAAAGGAGGAACTAATGGAAAATAGAATAGAGACCTATGTAATTTTAGGGAATGGAATTGCCGGAGTCAGTGCAGCAGAATCTATACGAAAAAATAATCATGTCTGTCGGATTATTATGATTTCTGAAGAAGATATAATCGCCTATTCTAGACCAATGTTGACAAAAACATCACTTCGTTCTTATGATTTAGAAAGAACAATTTTATATCCTAAAAGTTGGTATGAAGAGAACAAGATAGAAGTCATACTTAATACAAAAATAGAAAAACTGGATGTTGAAAATAAAAGAGTCATGACTACCAAGGGAACGTATATGTATGACAAATGTATTTATGCATTGGGTGCCAGCAATTTCGTTCCTCCCATTTTGGGCGCTGACTTAAAACAGGTGATAAATGTTAGAACCTATAAGGATATTGAAGAAAGTAAGAGACTTGCATTAGGAGCGACCTCTGCTGTTATCATAGGGGGCGGCGTCATTGGACTGGAAATGGCTTTAGAATTGTTAAAGCTGGATATTAAGGTGACGGTATTAGAAGCACTGCCTTATCTGATGCCAAGATTATTAGATGAAGAGACTGCAAAAACTTTGGAAGCGTTACTGAATCCGATTGAATTCATAACAGGGGCTAATGTATCAAGTATCACAGCGGGAGAGAAAGCAGCAGATGTAAGCCTTGCAGACGGAACGAGAATTCCAGCAGATTTTGTAGTAATTTCCACCGGTGTACGTGCTAATACAAAAATTGCATTAGAAGCCGGCATTGAATGTGAAAGGGCTATTGTGGTAAATGAATACATGGAAACCTCCATTCCTGATGTTTATGCTTGCGGAGATTGTGTGCAGTATAATGGCATGAATTATGCTCTCTGGTCACAAGCAAAGGTACAAGGAGAAGTAGCTGGGGCAAATGCATGCGGTAAAAGATTGCGTTATGGTATGATAGACAGCTCACTGCTTCTTAACAGTCCAAAATTCGCTTTATTTGCAGCAGGAGATCCGGGGAAAAATCCAGATTTACAATATACGGTAGAGGTTGAGGAAAAGGACGATAATACAATGTTTACAGTGAATCCGAGCTTTACAAAGTACATTCAAAAACGATGGTATATTAACGGAAAATTGACGGGAGCTGTTCAGATCGGCAGCCTAAACGGTATTGATTCTTTGCGTAAACAAATTTTCACCGAAAAGGAGGTTTACGATGAACTTTAATTCAATAAAAGACTTTTATATTGGATGTCATATATTAACTGAATTTTTTACTTCTTATGAGAATTGGAAAAAGGAAAGCAGAAAATTTAGCAGATCATATGATATGACTTTAACGGAGTATAATGACTATTTAAGAGGCACTAATCCGGATATATTTATTCCACTTTGGGCATCGGCCTGTAAAAACAGCGGCAGTGTCTTGCAAAATGAAGTGACTTTGGAAGTCATAAAGTTTTATAAAAGATATGGCTATGAGGCGAAAACTCTTGATGGCAATCCGGTAGATTATATTGGAGAACAATTTCGTTTCTTGGAATATTTAAGCAGCTTGATGCTGAGAGAAATTGGTAATCATTCAGAAGCAATCAATCAGTTTATACAAGCATTTACCATAGATACGGTTCAGGCTATGATTTCTGCAGCTTCAAAATATAAGTGCAATAATAGCTTTAACCGTGTTTTGCAGGATATGAAAATGTTACTGCAGACTGGGGATTTAAAAGTTTCGTTAAAAGAAACAGATCTGACACAATTTGATAGTTATTCATGGAAGAAACAATCAGATATTCCAGTCAAAGAATTAGAGTGCATATGTAGTGCCGGTCTAAATAACTGTGGTGGAAAATGTAGAATTAATGTGATGGCACAAGAAGGATGTCTCATAAACTTAGATACTGATAATGGATTAGATGAGGAGCCGCAGATTCGTTCATGTGTCAGAGGAAAAGGTTACAAGAAAACATTTTTAAATGCAAATCGTTTACGGTATCCCATGAAACGTGTAGGTGAACGTGGCAGCGGAAAATTTGAAAGAATTAGCTGGGAAGAAGCGGTTGATTTACTGGCTGGTGAAATGAAACGGATTAGAGAAACATATGGCCCAGCTTCTCGTTTTCCAATTTATGCAACGGGTGTCACAGGGATTATGCGACCGCAGATTTTAGCAAAGAACTTACTGGCACTGGATGGTGGATATCT
>JAKSCF010000314.1 GCA_022360735.1 Clostridia bacterium | reverse complement strand
GTGATGATATATCCCTCATCATCTAAGTTGACTAATCCCTTAAATAAATCCGTATTGGGCAAATATCCTATATATTCAAAGCATGAATGACAAGGTACGGCAACCATATCATGTGTTTTAATGTCTTTTAAAATGACCTTTTCAAGTTTTTCATTACCTTCAAAAGCTTCTACCATTGTATTGGATTTAAAATGTATTTTGGGGTTGTTTAAGGCCAAAAGCTTAACATAAGGCTTACACTCCATGTGCTCCATATCATTATTCATGGTTACGGTGACTTCGTCAGCAAATTTAGCAAGAAAAACACTCTCTTCAAGTGCTTCGTCATTGGAACCCACCACTACTACTTTTTTGCACGTATTGGATGCAGCATCACAGGCTGAGCAAAATGAAATGCCCTTTCCAATATATTTGTCTTCATTCATTGCCCCGGTAGTCTTAGGCCTTTTCCCGGTAGCAATGATAACTACTTTGGCCTCATAGATATTTTTAAAGGTTTCAATTTTTTTAATGTGATCTAACAAGTCTATATTCTTAACATTTGTCAATTTAAACTGAACGGAATATTTTTTTGCTTGTAGATAAAAAAGCTCTATTAAGCCTTTACCTGTAACACCTTCCGGAAAACCAGGATAATTATCAATTATGCTGGTTGTAACAGCCAGTCCACCAAGTAATGCTTGTTCAATAACCAATGTCTTAAACCGACCTCTACCAGACCATATGCCCGCTGCTAAACCTGCCGGTCCTCCCCCTATAATTACGATATCAAATTGACTCACGGGTTTATTTCTCATACCAAATTCCCCTTCATTAGGTGGTATTGTGTTTAGAAATACCACCTAAAGCTATGTCTAAAAACAACTATTACAATTTTTATTATCATTTAATTTTTTTTTTTTTTTATTTCCCATTCACCATCGTCTGCTTCATTAGTTTCTAAATTATACCCATTTCTAATTGCCCACTCAGGTATGTCTTTCATGGCACACATATGATCAACCGTTACAAACAGCATATCTTTTTTTTCCAGATCATTCATAATTTTTTCAACTTTCATCAGAGGTGTTGGACATGCTTCTCCCACGCAAACCAATACAAATTTTTTCATTGTTACCTCCTCCATTATGAATCAATTTAATGCCGGCTACTTAAGTTTTTCAATTGTAATTTCCCACTCTCCATAATTCACTTCTAACAACTCTGCATAATGCCCCTTACTATGTGCCCATTCTGAAATATTCTTTGAAGCACAAATATGGTCACATTGCACAACCAATTCATCCCCAATTTCCAGTTCCTTTATTGCATCTTCTGTTTTGATCACTAACGCCGGACAGGCTTCTCCTAAACAATTTAATACCTTTTCTCTCATACTCAATTCCTCCTTTTAATAATCAGAAATAATTTGGTTAATAATACAAAAGTAATAACTTGAATGGTTCATCCATAAGATTATGGCGTGTAAAAATTATGACTAGTTTGAATTTTCTGACAATACAAAAGGTACAAATACTACAAAGCGTTTTTATAAAAAATTACAATTGAAATATTTTGGGATAAGAGATAGAAACTAATTATTGAAGTGATTCGATTTTTAGTGTATATTATATTTTTTACCACGTCTGCTTCATAATTTCAAGTCCTAAGAGGTATCTTTTTTTATAATATGCTTAAAAATATTTAAAAATGAATGGAAAATATAGAATTTTTTTTATTATTATGGGATAAAGTGTACCACTTTCAATTTCTTCATTATCTATACTGTATCCGTTCTTTCTTATTTCATCAAGTTCTTTACGCAAAACATTTGGATCAAAAAATTAAACTTTTATCAAAAACTCTAATTAAACACCGAATTTATTGATTCTAATCTGTTCATTCAGTGTAAAGTTATTTTCAGGTTCATGGTCTTTTAAAGGCATTATCTTTTCGTGTATAGCATCTATAATCCAGTTTGGTTGAGGAAAATATGTGTCTTCTAGCTCAAAGCATGGTGTAATCCAGTTTTTAGCTCCCACAACTACTACCGGCCCATCTAAATCGTCAAAAGCCATTTCAGAAATATTCCTTGTTATATCATTTAAATATGACCCTCTATCACAAGCATCACTGGCTAAAATAATCTTTCCAGTTTTCTTTACAGAATTTAATACTTTTTCATAATTGAAAGGAACCAATGACCTTGCATCAATAACTTCTGCTAATACACCATACTTTTCTTCCAAAACGGCTGCTGCTTTAATTGCATTGTACAGCGTTGCACCAATAGTTAGGATCGTAATATCATTTCCTTGTCTTTTAATATCAGGCTCACCAATGGGGATTTCATAGTATTCGTCTGGAACTCCGTCCGGATTAAACATTTCTCCTATATCATAAAGCCTCTGGCTTTCAAAGAAAACCACTGGGTCAGTTCCTGCTAAAGCACTATTCATAAGACCTTTAGCATCATATGGTGTTACAGGAAAGACAACCTTTAATCCAGGTATATGCGTACATAAAGATGTCCAATCCTGAGAATGCTGAGCGCCATATTTTGATCCTACGGATACTCTTAAAACCACTGGCATTTTTAGAACACCTGCACTCATTGATTGCCATTTTGCCATCTGATTGAATACTTCATCCCCTGCACGACCCAAAAAGTCGCAATACATTAATTCAGGTATAGCCCTTCCACCACACATTGCATATCCTACTGCTGCTCCTACAATTGCCGCTTCAGATATTGGAGCATTAAACAATCTGTGATATGGAATAGAATCAAATAAGTGTTGATATACACCAAAAGCACCTCCCATATCTCTGCAATCCTCTCCAAAAGCAATTAAAGTAGGATCTTCATAGTATTTACCAATAATCGATTCAAATAAGGCATCCCTCAGTGAAAAACCTTTTACTTTTGAAACCGGTTTACCGTCTACCATACCTACTCGAATTTTTTTCTTAAGCTTCTGAACTCTTGGATTTTCTTCCTTTGGTGCTAACACACTGCATGCCCTGTTTTCCATTTTTGCAACTTTCTCATTTGAAAACATCAATTGACTTATGGCATCAGGCTCTTTTTTAATATCCATTCTTGGAGATATTTCTAAATCTGATGCAAGCTTAAATGCTTTAAGAATTACACTTTCAACGTACTCATTGACTGATTCGATTTCACTTTCTGATGCAATATTTGATGCTATCATATCATTTTTCAGCTTTTGTATTGAATCAATCTCTGCCCATGCTTCCACTTCTTCTTTTGTTCTATATGCTCCTGCATCTGAAGGAGAGTGTCCCCCGGTTCTGTATGTGACCACATCTAATAGAACCGGTCCATTATTTTCCATCAGTATTTTTTTCTTTCTTTTCACAGC
>JAKSCF010000242.1 GCA_022360735.1 Clostridia bacterium | reverse complement strand
TGCAATAACACCAAAAAGAGTAAATGGAATTGGAGTTCCAAAGCTGCCTGTAAGCCTGGCGATTACACCAACCACCATAGCTACTATCATAGAGGTCAATACGGCTCTTGCTGTGAAAGGTTTCTTCTCCCTGGTAAAGTATCCGACAAATATTGGTCCTGAAAGACCGGCGGCAGAGAATGCATAAGTATATACAAGCCATCCAAGGACATCCGGCATAAAGATGGAAAGCATACAAGAAAATGCCATAAGAATAACAGTAAGAATTCTCGCCATTTTAACGATATCTTCATCTTTTGCATCAGGGTTAACACTTCTTTGATAAATATCTCTGGTCATATTGGTAACACAAGTTTGAGCAGCACTACTAATAGTAGACATGATGGTTGCACAAACAAGACCTGCAAAAAGTGCCAGGAGCCATGTAGGAAGCTGAGTCATAAACCAGCCTGTAGCACCTTCACCGTTTACCAGACTAGGATTAAGCACTCTAACGATAGTTCCTATAAGGAATGCCCATAGGATTGCAGCTATAAGAGAGATAGCTGAAAGGAATAAACTCTTATTAACTTTCTTAGGATCTTTGATGGAGCAAATCCTTTGGTAATAAATCTGGTTTGTACAGCCTCCCGGAAGGACACTAAAGAACCATAAGGCAACCGTAGACAGTCCAACACTGTAAAATCCCCCGGGTATAGCGACATTCTCACGAGGAACATTAACATGTGACATAACAGCATCTAGTCCGCCTGCCATATTCAGTCCAAAGAAAACACATATGACACAGACGGCAATCATAAAACAGGCAAATATGAAGTCCGTCCACGCAACCGTCTTAAGTCCTGAAGGCATAATAAACAACAAGCTGGTTAAGGATATTGCCATTACAAGAAATTTAGCGTCTATACCTGTAATAGAAGAATAAAGAATACCAAAAGCGCCAAGCTGAGAAGTAATCCATCCAAATGGAACGATAAGTGAGAAGAATGCACCAAGAATAGCAATCCCTTTATGCTCACCGTAGAAGTTCATAAGTATATCCGGTATGGTTGTAAAATTATTTTGTCTAATCCATGGCGCCAAAAGCATAAGCACTAAAAATGGTGCAGATGCTATAACACCATAAGTTACAGTAGAAAGACCCAGGCTGTATCCTCTGCCAACCAGTGCAACCAGTACACCGCCGCCCATGGCACTGGCAAATTGAGTACCGACAATAACATAAGTAGGTAGATCTCTACCACCAACAACCCAGTCATCACCTGTTACAACCTTTTTTCTACTTTGATAATAAGTATAGATAAAGGGTACACCCATTATTATTAAACTACTAATAAGAATTAAAACATTATTTCTCATATTTACGAATCCTCCTTAAGACTTTTATAAATTCTTTATAGATTATTCATATACATACTATTATAGCAAGACTTCATAGGTCATTTATATATATAAATTTTAGTAATCTTTATATATCATTACACATTTGCTTATAGCATTTGTTAAAAAGCATTTAATGACTTGCATGACTGTAATGCTTTCCTGTCTTAACAAACTCTAATAATTGTTCTTTGTCCATATCTGCTATGCCGACTTGTTCAATTGTCCTTGCTTCTTTTGAAAAATCTTTTTGTAATACTGCTTGTGAGAGTACTACGGTAGACTCCATAATCGGAACATCAATACCTAACATTTTTGCCAAACCGATCATTGGAATGATGGAATAAGGTATATCCTCAAGCAAGTATCTTGTATTGACACTAGAGTGGCCTTTTACCCCTGCATAGGCTTTCACTTTATTTGTGACTTCAGCCAGTGTATCGGCTTCCACATTGTACATGTCCAAATAAAAATCTTCTATGCTCATAATGTCTAAACCCAGTGCTTTTCCGATGCTTATTCTTTCTTTATCCAGTGCACATGCTGCATGCCCCACCGACTGACTGATACCATCGTAATAGTAAAGCCACTCTCTTCCGGATTCTATTAGTGATGTGCAAAGAAGTGTTGGAAGAGGATGTACGACACAATTTGGATTTTGTAAGCCTGACTCCAGTACATTAGCAAGAGCCCTGCCCATTTGTGGAAATATAGGCGCTAATACCTCGGTCATTTCCGTTACTCTATCCGATGGTATGGTTGCAATGGGCAAGCTGTTTTTTATGCCCAATATACGCACACGACCTTTCTCAACAAGTCTTGCGGCGTAGAGCAAAGAAACTGCTTCACCGATTAAGAGATTTTCGTCATTACCATGCTCGTGAAGGATGTTTAAAAACTCTATGGATCCAAACATAGTACCGGGATGTAATAAAAGTTTTTGATTGCCTTTAAGATAAGGAGCAGATTTTTTTGCGATATCTGCATGTGCAAAAGCAGGTGTAACAACGATAATCATATCGGCGCCTTCTATGGCTTTGCCGATATCGGTAGTGGCAAACTCAACAGGTGCAAAACCTTCAAGCTCACCTTCTACATGTATACCCCCCTGTTTGTTGATGGTATTAACCGTATCCTCAAAGATGTCATAAATACGTACGGTTTGGTTATTTAAACCTAATTGGCCCGCTGTTGCATGACCACCATTCCCCCCTCCGATAACCGTCCAAATTTTTCCCATTATGAAACCCTCCTATCGTAGTATTGTACAACAGTTTAATTGTAGGACAATTAAACTATAATTAAAGATTAGCACCAATTTTCTGAAAAGTCAAGAAATTATCGCCATTGTCCTATATTTGACAAATTAACTTTTAGTCAATATAATGAGGGGATGAGGAGGGTAATCGTTATGATAAAGCCAATTGCAAAAAAAAACCTATACAGAGAAGTATTTAATTATATTATAGAGCTGATAGCGAAGGGTGAGCTTTTGCAAGGAGAGCGATTAGCAGGAGAAATAGAACTGGCTGAGGCCTTCCAAGTAAGTAGAAATTCTGTTAGAGAGGCCCTTAAATCCCTTGAGGTTTTGGATATCGTCATATCCAAATCGGGCACCGGTACTGTCGTATCGGATACTGCATTAAGGAATATCAAATTTTTGACCATGATAACGCAGCTCGATGATGACAATAGTATGTACGAGATGTGGGAGTCGAGACTGATCATAGAGCCTGAACTCACGTATCGATCGATTCAGCGTGCAACTGAAAGTGATATCGTAAGGTTAGAAAAAATTGTGGACACATCTTTAGATGAATATGAAAAAGGTTCATATAAGTGGGGGTTAGGGAAACAATTTCATGATGAGATAGCAGCGATTTCTCAGAATACGCTGCTGCAAAATTTCCTCTATGCCACTGTCAGTGAGATAAATGCTGCTCGCGTTGATTATATTTTGCACATGGATTATGATAGACTTTTAAAAGAGATCTATGATCATAAAAAAATTGTAGAATGTTTTATGAATAAAGATGCCGAAGGTGGAAAGGCCATCATGAAAAATCATCTTGCAGAAGCGATGTCGCTGGTATATGGGAATGTTTGAGTTTCTGTAACATGCTAAAATAGATGGTTGAATATAAAGTGAATTTTATTGCATATTTTTCTACTTGTAAACAGGTGGTTTTATATGAGATAATCTTCAAGTAGAAATGAATGAGATGGATGGTATGCCATACTATATATTACCAATAGGAGATGAATGAATATGTTAAATAATATGTTTAAAAAGGCAGAGCTGGTAGTTAAACGACTTAATAAATAAGTGCGTTTAACTCAGATACTTTGTAAAGAAGAATACGTTCCTTATTTATTAAGTCGTTTGCTGTAGCATTCAGACTAATAAATAGGAGGAATTTAAATTGAATAACAATACATTTGAAAAACTAGGTTATTATGAACTCAAAGAAAAAGTAAAAGAGTATTGTATTAGTGGACTGGGAAAATTATTAATGGATCATCAAAAACCGCAAACGAATATGGTTATGGTGAGAAAAAGGCTGAAAGAAACAACTGAAGCCAAAAATATCATTAATAATTCTAATCATATTCCTTTTAACGGAATATCGGATATCAACCATTTAATCGATAAGATTACCAAAGGTGAAATACTAGATCCTGATGAACTAACAAGGGTATCGGATTTTTTAAGAGGCTGTAGAATGGTTAAGAAGTTTATGAAGCAGCAGGAATTTTACGCGCCTACTTTAAGTGAATACGCATTATCCCTTACAGAGTTTGAGGATATTGAAGTTGAAATTAATGATGCTGTTAGAAATAACAGAGTAGATTCAAATGCCAGTAAGGAACTAGCAAAAACAAGAAGGCTGATCCTTAATGCAGAATCGAAGATTGAAGAAAAATTAGATAAATTCTTGTCGTCTTCAAATCATAAAAAATATATTCAAGAATTTTATGTAAGCAAAAGAAATGACAAATATGTTATTCCAATAAAAGCCACCTACAAGAATAATGTTGATGGCGTTATAGTAGACGTTTCACCAAAAGGGTCAACTGTTTTTATGGAACCCTCTTCCGTATCCAAATTGAACAATGAGCTGATTCAATTAAGATATGAGGAAAAAGCTCAAGAGTATCAAGTATTAGCTTATTTAACGGGTATGGTGTTTGAAGCCGTAAAAGGTATTCATATTAATTTAGAGCTTATTGCAACTTATGATATGGTCTTTGCAAAGGCAAAGTACAGCATTGCTGTAAAGGGAATAGAGCCTAAAGTAAATGATATTGGCTGCATTCATATCATAAATGGAAAACACCCTTTGTTAGAGGAATGTGTACCCTTGAACTTTAAGATGGGTAAAGACAAAAGGACTTTGGTCATCACCGGACCAAATGCCGGGGGTAAAACCGTGGCTTTAAAGACAATCGGTATTATGACTTTAGCCATACAGCTGGGACTTCATATTGAAGCAGATTCTGAATCCGAGTTATCGGTATTTGATCATATTTTTGTTGATATTGGAGACAATCAGAGTATTGAAAATGCCCTTAGCACCTTTTCTTCCCATATAAAAAATATTGCTCAAATTATTAACAAAGCAAACAATGCTTCTTTGATATTGTTTGATGAGATAGGTACAGGTACGGAACCCAATGAGGGAGCAAGCTTAGCCATTGCCATTTTAGAAGAACTTTACCATCAAGGAAGTATTACGGTGGCAACAACACACTATGCAGATATAAAAGAGTATGCAATGAAGCATCCTGAATTTGAAAATGCCTATATGAAGTTTAACCCTGACACTTTAGAGCCTCTTTATCAGTTGGTAATAGGAGATTCCGGAGAGAGCAATGCTTTATGGATTTCGAGAAAAATGGGATTAAAAGAATCTGTTTTAGGTAAAGCAAAATCCTATATCAACCATAAAGCGTATAACTATGCGGTGGTCAAGGAAAGTAAAATCAAAAAAAACTTGGAGCCTCCAGAAGTATTAGAAGAAAAAGCAGAGGAAAAATTGGAGGTTGGCGACAAGGTGATGCTTCTCGATGATAAAAAAGAAGCCATTGTGTATAAAGAAAAAGATAAATACAACAATATTGAAGTCTTCGTTGAGAATGAATTCAAGACAATTCATATAAAAAGAGTGGAGCTTTTAATCAGAAAAGACCAGTTGTACCCACCGGGATATGACCTGGAATCTTTGTTTGTTTCTTTTGACAAAAGGAAATTAGAAAGAGATATTCAAAGAGGTTCTAAAAAAGCTATGAAGAAAATATATAAAGATATAAAGAATATTGAACGACAAAATAATTAGTAAGAAGAGCTGTTGGATATTTGACGCATTCAATAGCTCTTACTAATCCTTATTCGAAAAGTGTTAATGGATAAAAGGATAATGCGTTGGTGCTTAAAATAATGTTATCAATGAAATATACAATTTATTGAATATTGTATGCAGGGTTATTTTAAGTGTTTCATGAATATATCGTTTCTTTTTAAGATCAGCGGATAGTAAAGTAGGAGTGATGAAGGTGTTTGAGGAGGTAAAGGTGATTGTTAAGGGTGGTGGAGACTTAGCCACGGCAGTCGCTCACAAGTTGTTTCATGCAGGATTTTCCGTCATTATAACTGAGCTTGAAAAACCTAGGATGGTCAGATGTCTTGTCTCCTTTGCAAATTCCATTTATGAAGGAGAATGGACTGTTGAAGGGGTTACTGCCGTATTAGCCGATGGTGCTGAGGAAGTGAAAAAGGTTCTGAAAATGGGTAAAATTCCTTTGATAATCGATCCAAGCTGTGAGATCAGAAAGGATATTTTGCCCATGGTGATTGTGGACGCAACTTTAGCTAAGAAGAACTGTGGCACAACATTAGAAGATGCGCCTATTGTCATAGGGTTGGGACCAGGATTTACGGCAGGAAAGAATGCTCATGGGATTATTGAAACAAAAAGAGGTCACCATTTAGGAAGAATCTTTTATAAAGGAACGGCTGAACCTAATACAGGTGTCCCAGGAAACATTGGGGGCTTTACAAAAGAAAGGGTTTTTAGAGCACCTTGTAAAGGCATCGTTAAAAACCATTTGGAGATTGGTGCCCCTGTACGGACAGGACAAATTCTCTGTTCGGTGAATGGATGCGGCGTAGCTGCGGGAATCAGTGGTATTGTACGGGGATTGATCCATGACGGATTGATGGTGAAGGAAAATGAGAAACTAGGGGATATCGATCCCAGAGGGGAAAAGGAATATTGCTGCACAATTAGTGATAAAGGAAGAAATGTTGCAGGGGGCGTATTAGAGGCAGTTTTATATTTAATGCAGAAAAAGAATTTAAGAATTTAGAATAATTACATAGATTTCCCAAAAGGATTATCGGCTTATTGCAGGATTGAGAGGAAGGATGGAGAGATAAAATGAAGAAAGTTAGGGTCGAAGAAGCGTTAGGGATGGTGTTAGCACATGATTTGACCAAAATTGTCCCGGGAAAATTTAAAGGGGCTGCTTTTAAGAAAGGTCATGTTATAAAAAAAGAGGATGTGGAAGAATTAAAGGATATGGGGAAAAACCATATCTATATTATAGAATTAAGTGATAAAGACCTTCATGAAGATGAATCTGCTTTAAGAATTGGTAAAACTGCAGCAGGAGCAGGCACTTATCTGGAAGGCCCCGCCGAAGGGAAAATAACCATTAAGGCACAGCATAATGGTTTATTAAAGGTGAATGTAGAAGCTTTGAGCACCTTAAATGATACCGATGAAGTGATTTTTGCCACGCTCCATAACAATTCTTTGGTAAAAAAGAATCAAGTTATTGCCGGAACCAGAATTATTCCTTTGACCATTAAAAGAAAGAAAATAGAAGAGGTTTGCAATCAGCTCCATAAAATCGTTTCTGTAAAGCCGTTAAAATCTATGCAGGTTGGAATGGTTGTAACGGGAACAGAAGTATATAACGGAAGAATTACGGATAAATTTGGTCCAATACTGGAGGCTAAAGTGAATCAATACGGTGGAAAACT
>JAKSCF010000333.1 GCA_022360735.1 Clostridia bacterium | reverse complement strand
TCCGCCGTCTGCAATTTCAAATAAGCCCATTTTACCTTTTTCTCCGGCACCTGTAAAGGCACCTCTTTCATATCCAAAAAGTTCAGATTCTATTAAATTTTCCGGTATAGCGCCACAATTAATTTTGATAAATTGATATTTTGCTTTTTTACTGTTTTTATGTATAAATTTAGCAATCTCCTCTTTACCCACACCGGTTTCTCCAAGAATAAGTACTGTGGTGTCCACTTTTGCAACGCGAATGGATTTTCTTAATATTTCTAGTGTCGCTTCATCCTCAGCAATAATTTCAGAGCTCTCCAGTAATTGAAGTCTCATTGCTTCAATTTCTGAGTAATACTTTTGAGCCAACACCTTATTTTCTTCTAGTTCTTCTTTTAAATTTTTAAGTTCTGTTACATCTCTTACATTGGTTACAACAAGAAGAATTTTGCCGTCTTCCCCATATATGGGGGTACTGGTAACCAATACTTCCTTTCCGGTTTGAAACTCTTGGACAATGGTGGTTACCTTTTTATTCTTGAGGACCATTAAAGTTGCAGACTGAGACAACAGTCCTCGTCTTTCCAAATCTCTCATATTCTCGCCCAGAACGTCTTCCCTTTTTAATCCGGATATACGTTCATAGGATCTATTGACATACAAAGTATTGGCATCGCCATCGGTTACATATAATCCATCATAGGAAGATTCAATAACGGCTCCCCAATTATCCATCAATATTTTCAATGATTCCGGTTTGATTTTTGAGTTGTTATTCATAAAAAATCATCGCCTTTTATATAAATCTTTTTATCAAAAAATTAGTAAGTTATAGGAATCCTTAACCAAATTATATCCTTTCAATGCAAAAAATCAATTATTTTGTAAAGATAAAGTTAAATTTTAAACCGACTTTGTATTGAAATTTTTGGATATTATGTTATTATGTATGTGTATTAATGTATTTCCTGTAAATATTATGAAGAAGAGTGGTATCCTATGGATTACAACAATTATAAAAAATATATTACAGAAAAATTTTCTAAGCATTTTACAATTTCTCATCAATATCGGCTTCAAAATTTAACTTTTGATTTTGCAGCTATCTATAACGAAAGAAACATTAGGTATTTTGCATCCAAAAAAATTGAATTAGATGCCATAGAAAACAACGAGTTTTGCTTTTTTACTTATATTCCAAACTTATTGCCTCAAGATTTTATTCTTCTTTCCACAACACTGGAATCTTCCGTCACAACACTGGTCCAACCTACTCCTGAACATATGTCTACTTATATTACATGCATTATTATAACTGAAAAACTAGAAAACTATGAATTAATCAGCCAATTAAAAAATTATAAATACAGCAAGTCTTTTTTATTTAATTTAAAAGGATGGGCAAAAATCAGGTTTATCATTGTAGACCTTGTTTTTGATAAAATATATTCTTGTAAAGAGGGTGATAGCGTCAAAATGATTTATGATTATACTTAATTAAACTTACTTAATTTTATTCTATTTATTATTGACTGTAAGCAATTTAATGGTTATTGGAAGTGCGCAGTCTAAAAGGGGGTAAAGTATGAACGGACTCGTATTAATACTTATTGTTATTGTCATTTTTATTATTGCTTATGCAACTTATGGAGCCTGGCTTGCAAAAAAATGGGGCATTGACGCTTCCAGAACAGCTCCTTCTCATCAATTAAAAGACAATGTAGATTATGTGCCTACACGTAATTATGTGGTTTTAGGACACCATTTTGCTTCAATTGCAGGTGCAGGACCTATTGTCGGTCCTATAGCAGCCGCATTTTTCGGATGGATTCCTGTTATGCTTTGGATTCTAATAGGCAGTATCTTTTTTGGTGGTGTGCATGATTTTGGAGCACTTTTCGCTTCTATAAGACATGACGGCAAGTCTATTGGTGAAATCATTCATAAAAACATAGGCGATTCAGGCAAAAAGCTTTTCACTATTTTCGCATGGCTTACACTTGTTCTGGTTATCGCTGCATTTAATAACATTGTAGCTGCAACCTTTGCAGGTAATGGTGCTGTTGCAACTACTTCCATCTATTTTATTGCATTAGCCATTGTCTTTGGCTTGATTGTCAATAAAAACAATATTCATCTCGGCGTTGCTACAGTGGTTGGTGTCATCTTATTATTCATAGGTATATGGATTGGAAATGCATTTCCAATTTTACTATCAAAGGAAACTTGGATGATTCTTCTTATGGTTTATATTTTAATTGCAGCTATCGCACCTGTCTGGATTCTTTTGCAGCCTAGAGACTATTTAAATTCATTTTTATTATATGCCATGATTGCCGGGGCAATATTAGGATTGGCCTTATATCGACCCACCATTCAGATCCCAGCTTTTACCGGATTTGTTGTGAATGGCAAATGGATGTTCCCTATGCTCTTTGTTATTGTAGCTTGCGGCGCTATTTCAGGATTTCATTCTTTAGTTTCTTCAGGTACCACATCCAAGCAGCTTGATAATGAAACAGACGCCAGAAAAATTGGGTACGGCTCAATGCTTATCGAAGGTACCTTGGCAAGTATAGCTTTAATTACCATTGGCTTTATTACTGCAGACAAAGCTGCAGAACTTGGTTCTCCAATTGCTGTCTTTTCTAATGGTCTAGGCACTTTCATGACATCCTTTGGTATTGATTATGCTGTAGGTAATTCATTTGTAGCTTTAGCAATTTCAGCATTTGCTTTGACCACATTAGACACTACTGCAAGATTAGGAAGGTTTTTATTCCAGGAATTCTTTAGCAGCAGCAATCAAAACAGTATGGCTACGAACAAATACTTTGCAACAGCCGTAACCGTTATTGCAGGAGGCGGACTGGGTTTCCTCGGATACCAAAAAGTATGGCCGGTTTTCGGCTCAGCGAATCAATTGCTTGCTGCATTGGCACTCTTAGCGGTTGCCGCATACTTAAAGCATATTGGCAAATCCAATAAAATGCTTGTTATTCCAATGGTTATCATGTTTGCCGTAACATTAACAGCATTACTGTTTCTTATTCGGGATAACATAGTGACCAATAATATCTTGCTGGTTATTGTCGCAGCCATTCTATTCGTTTTAGCAATTGTACTTATCGTAATTTCTTACAAATCTCTGAGCAAAAAAGATTATACAATAGCCAAATAATTCTATCCCCAGACAGCTGGTATACTGTACAAAAACACAGGATACCAGCTATATTTTATCTGGGGGTTTTTATCTAATTTTCTAGACAGATTTTGCAATTGGGTGTATAATAGAGTGAAGTATTATTACGTAAAGGATTCTTTTTAATCTTTGGTCAATAAAGTGTATTGTCCCTTTAAAAATGTTATCCTTTGTATATGCTTAAACAAAATCTTTGGAGGTATTTAATTTAAATGGAAGACAAGACACTAACATGTCAAGATTGTGGAAAAGAGTTCGTTTTTACTGTGGGAGAACAAGAATTCTACAAAGAAAAAGGTTTTGATAATGAGCCTAAGAGATGTAAAGATTGTAGCTATAAAAGAAAAGAAGCAAAGAGACAATTCCAATACAGATAAACTAGAAAATAAAATCGGGTAATTACCTGATTTTTTTATATGATACTTGTACTTTCCCATTAAGAAAATATCTCATTCATGACTTTTCTGACTCATCTATTTTCTCTTCTTTATGTATGCAATTACTGCAATGGCTAAAACAATAGCTGCAGCTATTATGAAAACCAATTGTTGGTTATTGCTTGTAGAAATAGTGCTGAAAGTTAAAGTTACATCTTCCTCTAATACCTGGCCGCTTTTAGATTCAAGCTTAGAGTCGATTATTATTGTATATTCCGTATCTTCATTTAATAACGATTTTGGC
This sequence comes from Clostridia bacterium, assembly GCA_022360735.1. The sequence goes on along the minus strand of JAKSCF010000333.1, from coordinate 2,834 downwards.
TTTAATATGACATCTCGTTTTTTATCTCGTTCGATTTGATCGTCCGCCATAATAATTTCAATTGGTACCTCTTGTTCATTTTCATCTAACACCTTAAAACAAGTCATATTGTTTTCAAGAACCAGAATATTTACCACATTTTTTGTAAAGGTTAATTGAATCTCACTGTCAACTTGGACATTTTTCTCTTCATGAGCAGGCTGGGAAAAATCTAAGGTAAAAGGATTTTTACTTCCTCCTTCTCCATCACCTGCCAACACCATCATAGAAGTACAAAGTAACATCAATAATACCCCAAAAATTGCAGTCTTAATTTTAAACTTCATAATTGATTACCTCCAATTAAAATAATCGATACTCTACCACCTGGCTTCACAATTCATAGGTATATTCCTTTAGAATAATTGTACGGAACAATCCCTGTAACGTTTTACACCCTTAGAACAGCAAAGTCGGAGAATACAAATTCTATGCAGCTATTTTAATTTTTTCTTATTACATCTTAATACCCTATCAAAACATTGTCAATATAAGTAATAAAATATCAAATACTCATGGTTTGATTTATGATATAATCAAGATAAATAATTTCTTATGGGGGACTTTAATGAAACATAAGTCAATTATTCTTGTATCTTTTATTATGATCTTAGCTATGATTTCAGTATTGACCAGTACACTTTTTTTTGATGCCTTAGGACACAATGCTCCCTATTCATCTGAAGATATTGTAAGTGAAATATCTTATATTGAAGGCTCACAAATTCCTTTTGAATCTATTGAAAAATCTTCAGAAGAGTTCACCCCTCTTAGCGATCAACCTTTTTTGAGTCGTTTTATTCATAATGATTATTGGATTAGGTTTAAAATAGACCCTATGGGTGATTTTAAATACCTACAATTAAACCTTAATTCAGACCATGCCGAACTTTACTTTCCGGTAGACCATCAAGAAACATACCGGCATATTAACAGCCCGGTTCAACAGATCAGCTCTTTTTCTTCGAATCTGGTAATGGAAGTACCTAAAAGTATATCTTATAGCGATTATGTTTACATCAAAACGAGTTGTAGGAACATTCCAAGCAATCTCATATATTTATATACAAGCAAAGAGCTAATGAATGCCTTAAGTACGCGTAATATCTCTCTTGGTATCTTCTTTGGTATTCTATTTGCGATACTATTTTACAATGTTATTATATTTATACTTTTCCAAGACCGAATTTTTATTTTTATCATTGGTTTTTTAATCCCTTTACTTTTGTATCTAATTGTATTTTCTTTTACCGGATATCATAAAATTCTATTAATGCTGTTAGCTCTAACCATTATATTTGCAACTGTATTCGTGAAACTATTTCTTAAAACTAAAGAGTTATGCATTAAAATAGATTATATCCTAACCGCTATCATTGGATTGGTTATCTTCTTAACCTTGATCTCTGTATTGACGGATTTTATTTTAATTGACCCTCTTATCTCTGTAATAAGATTCATCATTCCAATTCTTTTTACCTTCATAAGTATTAAGTGCTATCTAAAAGGAAACGGGCCGGCTCAATTTTTTGGATTTGGATGGGCATGTATTACCTTTGGAATTATCTTTTATGCTTTATCCATTGAGTTTAGGTGGATTTCTTTACCCTATTATTTTATTCTGACCAGTATTACGTTTGCTGTGATGCTTTTTTCCTTTTCTACGCTATTTAATAGAATGCGCTCTTTCATGTATCAAAAAACAAAGCTGGATAAAAACATGCGTTTTTATCATAAACTCAGTATCATTGACGAATTAACTCAATTATATAATCGCAGAAAATTATTTGATATTTTTAAAGTTAAAATGCAAGAAGCCAGAGAAGAAAAAACAACTTTATCGGTTGCCATGTTTGATTTGGATAATTTTAAATCCATCAATGATCAATATGGTCATCTTGCCGGAGATTTGATTATACGAGAACTATCTTCTACTATTAAAGACAACATACGGTACTATGATTTTGCTTTCAGATATGGCGGCGAAGAACTATTGGTACTTCTTTATGATGCCGATCAAGTTACGGCTACTTTTATATGTGAAAGAATTAGAAAATCCTTCATAGCTAAAAAATATGAAGAAATAGACGGTAATAATGTTACAGTTAGTATTGGTGTCAGCACCTTATTACCGGATGATACGGCTGACATTCTTATACAGCGGGCTGATGATGCCTTATACATGGCTAAGAGTAATGGTAAAAATCAAACCTGCACAAAATAAATTCAGACTTCTACCCAACACATTTCTTTAGCAGATCGGACGATTCTTTCGCATATCATCAGTTCTCGAAGTCCTGCTTCAAATGTTGGGAATGCAGGGCTTATATTGTTTTTGTGTCCATTATTTAAGATGTATTTATAGTACTGCGTAAACAGTTGTTTGGATGTATCGGCAAATCCTTCGTTATGTCCTCCCGGGAAACCGATATATCCCCTGACATCTTCACTTACAAGTGCCGGATCCTTCAGCATTATTTGGTTTGCTTGATCCCGATTACCAATCCACAGTTCGTTGGGTCTTTCACCCGACCAGCTAACCGATTTTTGGGAACCATAAATCTCAAAATAGATCCGGTTTTTTCTTCCAGATGCCGTTTGGTTTACCGTCAAGGATCCATGTGCGTTCTTATCAAAATGGATTAAAACCGAAGCATAATCTTCCGTACCTATGGCGACTTCTTCATAATCCGAGTTTTTTAAGATTTTACCGGAATACGTTTCTATTTCCCTAATGGGCTTCTTCCGTGTTTTATGAAACGTAGCAAAATCAGCACATACCTTCTTCGTCTTTA
>JAKSCF010000244.1 GCA_022360735.1 Clostridia bacterium | reverse complement strand
GCGGCGTAGTGGAAACCTATGGGGCACCGGTGCTGCCTGGAGCGATGTTTATGCTGGCGCATATCGGTAATATTCCGGTGGTAGGACTACCGGGATGTGTCATGTATCACAAAGCCAGTATATTTGATTTAGTGGTGCCTAGAATTTTGGCCGGAGAGGCCGTTACAAGAAAAGAGATATCTAAGATGGCTTATGGCGGCATGTGTTTGGGGTGCACAGATTGCAGATATCCTGATTGCAGCTTTGGTGCTTAGGTCATTAATTCTAATTGATAATTAGTAAGATAAACAAGTTATAGAAGGGAGAAGATAACAGCTTTTAACTTAATAAGCATCTTCATAGAAGGGGGAAGATAAAAGCAGCTTTTAACTTGTTGCAGAATAATTGAACGGAACGGTATTCATTAGCTAGTTATGATGACTCAAAAAATCAAATATATTTTGAGGAGATAAAATGATGAAATATACAAAAATGACACTTAATATCAACGGCGTCGACAGGATGTTTATTTGTGATCCTGAAAATGATAAATTATCAGATGTATTACGCAGGATTGGACTGACCGGCGTAAAGGTTGGATGTGGCACCGGCGTATGCGGGTCTTGTTCAGTTATCTTAAACGGTAAAGTCATTCGTTCTTGTACAAAAAAAATAAAAACAGTTGAAGAATATAGTACAGTTACCACAGTTGAAGGCATCGGTACGCCCCAGCATCTTCATCCGCTGCAAGTGGCGTGGATGCACTATGGAGCAGTTCAATGCGGGTTCTGTGTGCCCGGGTTTATCGTTTCATCCTATGCACTGCTTGAAGAAAATAATAATCCTACCAGAGAAGAAGTCCGTGATTGGTTTCAAAAACATCGTAATGTGTGTCGATGTACAGGCTACAAACAGATCGTAGATGCTGTCATGGCGGCTGCAAAGGTTGTTCGTGGAGAATGCAGCATGGAAGACATTATGATTCAACTTCCAAAAGACAAAGCATACTATGGTAAATCTCTTGTTCGACCTTCAGCCCTTGGAAAGGTAACAGGATTAACGGATTACGGTGATGATTTAGAAATGAAGATGCCTTCCGGTACACTTCATGTAGCACTTGCACAGCCTAGGATAGCGCATCACGCTAAAATTAAAAAGATAGATTTTTCGGAAGCGGAAAAGATGCCCGGCGTCCATAAAATTATTACCCACAAAGACGTTACAGGGACGAACCGCTTAAATATGTTCCAGTTTATACCACGTTGTACGGCTTTAGAGCCTACCCATGTTTTACTCGCTGAGGACAAGATTTTTAACTATGGCGATGTTGTTGCCATGGTTGCGGCAGATACTAAGGAAAATGCCAGAGCAGCCGCGGCTAAGGTAAAGGTAGAAATTGAACAGCTTCCTGAGTACCTCAACTATCTGGATGCTGTTGTCCCTGATGCAATACGTGTCCATGACGATACACCGAATATTTTTGCATTACAGCCTGTCATAAAGGGCGAAGAAGACATTGAGAAATTAATGGACGAAGCGGAATATGTTGTTGAAGGAAGCTTCTACTCACAAAGAGAGCCTCATATGAGTATCGAAGGGGATACGATCCAGGCTTATTGGGGTGAAGATGGTATGCTGACCGTTCACTGTAAAGCTATGACAATATACTTCAATGCCAGTGAAATTGCAGAAGCTACCGGTATTCCTATTGAAAAAATAAGGGTTATAGAAAATCCAACAGGCGGCAGCTTTGGATGGGGAACGTCATCTCCCAGCTATTCCCTGGCTGCTATAGCAGCAGTTGCCTGTGATCGACCCATTGCACTTTCATTTTCCTACCAAGAATTCATGGCATTTAGTGGAAAACGTGCACCATCTCATTCAAACGGCAGACTTGCATGTGACAAAAATGGTAAGATCATCGCTGCCGAATTTGATTGCGGTTTAGATCACGGTGCTTATGAAGAGTTGGGCGATGATCTGACGACAAGAATTGCCAGATTCACATATTTCCCATATTTTGTACCAAACGTGGCGGGTTTGGCAAGAGTAGCGAATACCAATCATGCTTTTGGCTGCGCGTATCGTGGTTACGGGTCCCCTCAGGCGTACACGCATTCTGAATCGATGATGGACATGATGGCTGAAAAAATTGGAATGGATCCATTTGAAATACGTTACATAAACGTTGCACAACCAGGCGACTTGAATCTTAATCGACGCTCTTTTAGGGATTATCCCATGACTGAAATGATGGATAAACTGCGCCCCATTTACGAAAGGGCAGTTGCGGATGCAAAAGCAAAGGATACACCGGAGAAAAGAAGAGGCGTTGGAATCGCATGGGGAGGTTACAATGTTACAGAAGGAACTGCCGATCAGTGTACCATTGCTCTTGAGCTCAATCCCGATAATACTTTTACTAAATATGATACTTGGCAGGATCAGGGTCAAGGTGGAGATGTAGGATCACTTCAAGTAACGCTGCAGGCATTAAAACCACTTGGCGTAACTCCTGACCAAATCAAATTGGTTCAGAACGATAATAAATTCTGTCCGGATAGTGGGAGCACCGCCAGCAGCAGGTCCCACTATATGAATGGAAAGGCAAGTATTATCGCAGCCGAAAAGCTGATGACAGCCATGAGGAAAGCAGATGGTACTTATCGAACATACGATGAAATGGTTGCAGAGAACATTCCCACTAAGTACGAAGGACAGTATGCAAATCCTACAGATCCGACGCTCAGCGATTTAAATCCTAATACGGGAGAAGGAGAACCTACACCTGCATACACCTATGCACTATTTCTGGCAGAGGTTGAAGTCAATACGGCTACAGGTGAGACCACAGTCCTAAAATACGCTTGTGTTGCAGATGTGGGAACTATTGGCGACTTCGCATCGGTTGAAGGTCAGGCTTATGGTGGGATTTCTCACAGCATTGGCTTTGCCCTTAAGGAAAACTATGATGATGTCAAAAAACATAACAATATCTATGGTGCAGGTGTGCCATATATTAAAGATATACCGGATGACATACAGATGATCTACAACATTACACCTCGTGATAATGGTCCTTGGGG
>JAKSCF010000421.1 GCA_022360735.1 Clostridia bacterium | reverse complement strand
TTGCCTTTGCAAGATGCTATCCGCAGTTCAGAGCGAAAAATGTTCAGTTGTTAGGTTTAAGTGTAGACGGTCAATACTCTCACTTAGCTTGGGTTCACAATATATATCGAATGACAGGCATTCAAATTCCTTTTCCTATTATAGATGACTCATCAAGAAAAGTATCAAAATTATATGGCATGATATCCGATGCATCGAGTCCCACACAAACCGTGAGGGCAGTATTTATTATAGACCCTAAGCAAGAGCTTAGAGCTGTCCTGTATTATCCTCTTACAACAGGCAGATGGATTCCTGAGATTTTAAGGATCATAGATGCTTTACAAGCAACCGATCAGCATGGTACGCCTACCCCGGCAAACTGGTTACCTGGAAAACCTGTTGTTTTACCCCCACCAAAAACATATCAGGAGCTCTTACAACGAATCAATGATGGATGCAGCGGAAAATATAACTGTGTCGATTGGTATTTGTGCTTTAAGGGAATATAAATTACTTTAACTTGTTTCCAATCTAATGATGACTTATTAGATTGGAAACTAATTTTATTAAATTAAAATAATATTATTGACAAAAGAAGTACATAATAAATATAATGTAATTAAAAGAGAGCCCAGTTTATGGCTGTGCCTCGATTGGTTCCTGAAATTAAACAGTCACTAACCCGACATTAGTGGCTGTTTACTTTTGATTTAAATTAAAATCGCATGTAAGGTGCTTATTAGCAACAATAAGAAGGTTCCAAAAGCTAATAAAAGCTTTAGAACATCATATGCCTTCATTCGCACCACCTCGCTTTCATGCGAGTCACAGCCACTTACCAAATTGAACTCTCTAGAATTATTGTAACATTTTGTAAAATTTTATCAATCAAAATTTATCGCCAGAATAGCTTAACGGTCTCCTGTATCGATTGATAGTTCGATAGATACTTCATATGACTCCACTCCGGTGGGAACAATTCTCTATAGTAACTATAGCCAAATCGCTCATCGATTAGCACGACGATACCTACATCGTCATCTGTTCTGATGACCCTGCCGGCAGCCTGCATGACTTTATTCATACCCGGATACATATATGCGTATTGAAAACCATTATTTGAGTGCTTGTCGAAATGTTCCTTGATCAGGTCTCTTTCCAGACATATAGATGGTAATCCAACCCCAACAATGACAGCACCACTTAACTTCTCACCTTTCAGATCAATTCCTTCACCAAAGATACCACCTAGTACTGCAAAAGCAATTAATGTTTGATCTCTTTCCTCCTGAAAAGTTTCTAAGAAAGCTTCTTTTTCTTTCTCACTTAACCCTCGTTCTTGGAGCATAATCGTTATGGAATCTTGGTCAATGCAGTCAATAAATC
>JAKSCF010000450.1 GCA_022360735.1 Clostridia bacterium | reverse complement strand
TTTGATTGGGAGATATGTACGAGAAAAGAAAGCCATTGGTTTGTTAGAGGCTATCAAAAAAATTACAATTTTGCCCGCCAAGAGATTTGGGATTGAGGGAAAAGGCTGCATATTGGAGGAGAAGGATGCGGATTTAGTTATTTTTGATTATGAAAGAATAATTGATAAAGCCGAGTACATGGGACAAGGATCCCCAGATGCACCACCGGAAGGGATTAAGTACGTTCTGGTAAATGGTAAGATTATTGTGGAAGGAAATAAGGTGACAGGTAAGCTGCATGAGGGAAAACTTTTGAGAAGAATTTAATATAAAGAATATTTAAAAAATTAAATGTTAACCAAATGAACACTTTTTAAGAAAAAACAAAGAAATAGAGTGGGTTACATTTATGAATGTTCAAAAAAATAACACTAATCAATCCAGTGTTATTTTTTTGAACATAACACTAAAAAAAGGGGAAATAATTTCCCTATTTTTTGGGCAATTTCTATTGGTATAATGCTTGCAAATATTTTCTACAAATATTGATGAGGAGGTGGTGCCTATAAAAAACAATAACAAAAATTCATTTTTTTAACGGAAGGAGGTAAGAAGAAGCAGAATGCTTCAAAAAAAAAAGATGACTTTAGAAAATTTTGATTTTTATTTGCCTACCAGGATTCAATATGGAGAAGACGCAGCACAAACTGTTGGAAAAGAAGCAAAAGAGTTAGGCGGCACAAAAGCAATGTTAGTTTCAGATAAAGGCATAATAAAAGCAGGGCTAACAGATCCAGTTGAAAAAAGCTTGAAAAGAGTTGGTATTGATGTCGTCATTTATGACCAAATTGTACCAAACCCAAGAGATGTTGATTGTATGAATGGTTATGAGTTGGCAAAAAAAGAAAAGGTTGATGTACTGATTGCAGTAGGCGGGGGGAGTTCTATGGATACTGCAAAAGCCATAGGTACCTTATTAACCCATGGAGGAAGTGTACAGGATTGGTGCGGATTCCAATTACTAAAAAGAGACATTACACCTTTAATTGCTATTCCAACTACTGCCGGAACGGGTAGTGAAGTAACGCCATTTGCCGTTATCACCGATACTAAAATTCATACTAAATTAAACATATTTGATCCAAAAGCGGCGGCAAAAGTAGCTTTAGTTGATCCGGCTACTTTATTATCGCTTCCACCACATATTATGGCCTCCTGTGGAATTGATGCCATGACACATGCAGTGGAAGCATATACCTGCACAATTGCAACCCCATATACGGATGCATGTGCACTGTACGCAATAGAATTAATTGAGAAAAATTTACGGCAAGCTGTATTAAACCCTGACATCGAATCATGTGCTGGAATGATGTTAGGCAGTAACATTGCAGGAATTGCATTCGGATATTCTGATGTAGGTGGTGTTCACTGTATGGCCGAAGCATTAGGAGGAAAGTATGATACACCTCATGGCATTGCAAATGCTGTATTATTACCAACCGTTATAGAATTTAACATCCCGGCTAATCCAAGAAAACATGCATTGATTGCAAAAGCTCTCGGTATTGATGTTAGAGGAATGGATGATTACCATGCTGCTATGGAAGGTGTTTATGCACTACAAAAGCTATGCGATGATGTAGATATTCCGTCGATGAATAAAATCGAAGGCATCAATCCGGAAGACTTTCCTGAATTAGCAGAAGCCGCATCTAAAAATGTTTCCGCAGATAGCAACGCTCGTAAAGCCGGTGCAGCAGAATATCTCGATTTATTTGAAAAAGCGTATTATGGACAAAAACAAGGTGCTTGTTAAATATTACACAGTTTCATTGTATTATTGTATGAGAAATTTGTCAAATTCGATTATGTAACAATGATCCTGTAAGAATAATTTTATTTTCGTTGATTCAAAAGGAAAGCTTATTTTCTTTTTGAATCAACACTATTCGTTATTATTAAACGTTTGAGAATTAGGAGGAAAAAAATGTCAGGACAAAAACTAAAGCGTGTTTTAGGATTCTGGCCCGCGTATGGGGCGGCAGTAGGCCTTGTGGTATCTGGTACAGCAATGGTTGCAGTAGGTAATGTAGCCGGATCTGCGGGAAAAGCAGCATTTATTACGGCATTGATTGGTTTAATCCCTATGATGGCAGCGGCATTTGCCTATGGAGAATTAACTGCTATGCTTCCCGGCGGAGGAATGGTTTCTGACTATACGATGCCGGCTTTAGGAAGGTTTTGGTCTGTTTTTGCAATTCTAAGTGGTTATATTATGTTAATCGCAGCGGATGGTGGCACCCAGCAGGTTATTGGCGGATTGTCAATGGAATCCCTTACTGGAATTCCACAGCCAATTGTATCTGCAGCACTTTTGATCGTGGTTGTAATGGTGAATTTATTTGGTGTCGAGTTCTATGGAAAAGCTGAAGCCATTCTTACTATTTTTATGATGGTTACTTTTGGAATATTAGGAATCATGGGACTGGCCGGCCTGGGAGAATCTGCAGGAGCAACTGTTATCAATGCTGATGTACCTATGATTTCAGAAGAAGCAGGCTGGGCCCCCGTTTTCTCCAGTGTAGGTATTGCAATTTGGTGGTTTATTGGTTTTGAATTTGCTTGTCCAATGGCAGAAGAGAACAAAAAACCATATAAAAATATTCCATATGCATTAATTATTGGCTTAATATCAATTTATATTATGGATGTTATTTTTTCAACAGCAGCAAGTAAGTATACACCTACAGATATCTTAATAAATTCTGCAATTCCTCATGTAGAAGCGGCTGGACATATGTTGGGCAGCACCGGTTTTTTAGTAATGACAATATTAACAATTGTTGCCGCATTTACAACTGCTAATGCTGAAATGGCAGCACTTCCAAGAATGTTGTATGGAATGGCCAGAGAGAATCTTGTACCATCTTTCTTTGGAAAGATTCACCCAAAATATAGAACACCATGGAACGGCATTATTTTTACAGCACTTTTGATGGCAGCAACCATTATATATATTACAGCTAACGGGGCAGATGTAGGGACAGTACTGTCTCTGATTATGATTGCCTGTATCTGTTGGATGGTTTCTTATGCAATTGCTATGATTGATGTTTTGATTCTTAGAAAGAAATATCCTGACTATCCAAGACTTTGGAAAGCACCTGCAGCAGCAATAACAATGCCTATTGGAATAATTGGTGTTGTATATGCCATCTATACTTTGACAGATTATTTGGTTCCGGCACTTATTGCTATGGTACTATTTGCAGCATATACAGGGATATGGTTGAAAACCAAAAAAATGAAAATGTTTGAGAAAACACCTATCCAAAATATTGCTAAAGATATTTTAGAGCGTTCCGAAGAACTACCTGAATGGGATGAAGCAGTAACCGAATGGCTGCAGGCAAAAAATAATGCGTAAATATACTGCTTATCAAGAATAATTTAATTTTGCATTTGCCTTATGCAACTATTTTATGAATGAGCATAAGGCAAATGCTATTAAGCAAACACGCTTATATGAATGATACGCATGCTGCTTATATTTGTTAGGGAGGGACAACAAATATGACAAATTTTAAAGATGCCAAAATATTGGACATCAATCTAACAGACCAGACCTATGAGGTCAAAACACTTGCAGGAGACATATACAGAAAGTATCCCGGGGGCTCGGCAC
>JAKSCF010000251.1 GCA_022360735.1 Clostridia bacterium | reverse complement strand
ATGTAAATTTGATGGAAATATGAGAAATGTTATTTCTGAGCCCATCTACGTTCAAAAAGTATATGATGCCATATTATTTAATCTTCAGGGACTAAAAACTGTATCTGGTCAAGGCTTTAAGCCTAGAATCCCAAGTGGCCATAGAATTAAGAAAGTTTTAGACATAAGATCTAGAAAATACTTCAGCCCGGAAGATATTGATGACAGTAAAAATCTTTCTATTGAAACGGAAACTACAATTTCAGGCGCAAGCTTTGTAGAAAAGGATTGTAAGCCCATTACAGTTATAGGTCCTGATGGCACACCATCTGAAAAAATAATATATGCGGATACATCTGATTGCGATGACCGAGGAAGAGGCACTTCTGTATATGGAACTCAGAACATTAAGATAACAGGAAATGTTATTGTAGAAATGGATGTATTGATTGTTGACCGTTGTGATTGTGAAAGTACACTTACGCTAACAACGAATGTACCTATTGCAACATCTACGCCATTACTTTTAACCAACTTCTTTGAAATCTGTATACCATCAACAATCAACACCGCTTTCTTCCCACGATTCACAGAGTTCTGCAATGTCAATTGTGAAGTTCGATTAGCAACCAACAATTCTTGCAGAGATCTAGTTACAGATTGTGAATCTGGCTCTGTTAAAGCGAATCTAATCATCGCTTTGTGTGTTACATGTGAAAAGAAAATTGTTGTTCCCGTACAGCTTTGTGTATTATCAACAGGCTTTGTACAGCTCTCACCACAAATGTCACCAATTTGTTCTTCATTCCCTCAATTATTCCCAGATCAAGTTGATGAAGAATCCAGATGTAGGTGTGGATGCACAGAGGAATGCTGTGAAGAGGAAGGATCCCCTTCAACTACTAGCACCGACTAGTATCCTATTAATGATAAAAACACTCTTGCTCCCAAGAGTGTTTTTTCATGCATATCGTTTGTAAACAAAAAAACACCCTTTTGGATGTTTGTTCAATTATATTTTTAGTTTTATATTTTTAATTATTATTTAACGATCATCTTTCTTGCCGCCCTCAAGCACTTGAAATTTTGAATTGCTTCTGTTAACTTTTAGTGTAAGCTCATCTATTCTTCGATTCACTTTATCAAACTTGTCATCCATTTTGTTAAACCGATCTTCCATTTTATCAAGTCTATTCGTTAGGTCAGAATACATCTTTTCGATAAGCTTTAATACTTTTTCATCCATTTGTATCTCTCCCCCATGATATTTTTACTACTCATTTTATTATTTATGACAGCCTTCTACTCTTAATATTAGAAAACTTTCTTAAACATAAATTTATATGACATTGTCACCTTTATATTATATCATGGCGTCATACATTTCAATTATTTTATTATATTTTCAGGGAATTTAAAACGAATTCTCAATCGTATTATTGTTTCTTGTATCAAACCTTTTTATTCTTGAACCATATATCCATCCATAATTTGTACTTGAATATGATCATTAATCAATCGTCTAAATTTTTCTATTTCATTTGTTCCAATGTTATAATGCATAGGAATGACCCATTTAGGTTTTATTTTGTTGGTTAATTCAGCAGCTTTTTCTGTACTCATAGTCAAATTCCCACCATCTATAGGCGTTAATACCACATCAATATTCTTAATCCCATTCATCTCAGGCACATAATCACTATCTCCTGCATGATAAAACTTGATGCCTCCTATATCGATGATATAACTAACATTCATGGATGACTTAGAATGTGGTGTAACTAAGCCGGATTTTAAGTTATAGGCTTCAATAACTTGAACCGAGACTTCATCAAAATTCCATTTCTCCCCTGGCTTAACTTTTATTACTCTACAGTCAGATAGAACTTTTGAAAGTTTTTTATAAACTTTGATTGGGCAAATAATGGTTGTTTCCCTTTTCATGAGTTTTTCAATATCAGGCATTGAAAAATGATCACTGTGGGCATGTGTAATGAATATAAAATCAGCAGGAATTTCATCATCTACCACCAAAGGGTCAACATATAATATCTGTTTTCCCGCTTCTAATTTAAAACTGGAAGGAAAAAAGTCAACATGATTAACAAGGAATGGAATATTGATATTTACTGTACCTGTTGCCGTTAAAATCATATCTTGATCTAAATGAATACTTATTGGTTTCGGCGACCTTTTTTTACTTCGAATTATTCCCATGGAAGCACCTCACTCTCTGATTGTCTTAATAGAAAAAAATACATCTAAGCTAACGATCTTTTTATTTAAGATAGTAATATTTTAAACCAGTTATAACAAGTTAATTCATTTTACTATTTATACCTATATCAAAATCTTTTTGACAAACGCCATACACATCTCAAACGAATCTACTTCAGGCAAATGAAATTCAATGATGTCATACATCAACATCCCTTCCAACAAAACCATTATTTGATATGCAGCCCTGTCTGAAGCTTGTGTTTTAAATTCTTTCTTTTCTATGCCTAAATCAATAACCTCTTTTATAGCCATATAGTAAGCATTATACACTTCATAGACCATAGATTTGTATGCTTCGTTATCAGCAACGCGGGCATACATCTGGGCTGTTATTTTTTTTATCTCAATTGGCTCTAAAGCAACGACATCTGATTTATCTGCATGCACTCTTTTTTTATCCGGTAATACACCCAATGTATGCGCTACAATGATTTCTATTACATCCATCAGGCTATTGGATTCTTTCAAATACTGCTCTATACTGTAAAGATAGTTGTCTAAAAAGGACTGATAAGATTCAAAGAGCAGTTGATGTTTCGTTTTAAAGTAGTAAGTTACAACCCCTTTTGATACACCTGCTTTTTTGGCAACCATGTCTTGAGTAATTTTTTCTAACCCACATTCAGCAATACACTTTAGCGTTGCTTCAATGACTTGTTTTTTCCGAATCAATTCCATTCCTAATTTTGGCATAATCTATACTCCTATCATATTGAAGGATCATTCATATAATCATAAAAATGTCCCATAAAATCTTCTGTCTTTTCATTTATATATTCACCTTTAATTTGTGGGTCATTAACTATTCTTTTAACATCATAACCCCTTTTTAATATCGTAAATTTAAAACCTCTGGACGTGATTGATTTATTGGGACATAGATAAATACACTTCATACACCAGATACATTTCCAACCAAATTCTATACCATTGTTTTTTAATGATATATTCTGAACCGGACAATTCATAACACACAATTTGCATTTTGTACATGTCCTTTTGACCGTTAATAATCTTCCAAATAGCCTGCCGCCAATTTCATCTTCAAACCAATTAATAAGAGGCGTCATCAGTTTTACAGCTAACTTTGGAGAATATCTTCTTTTCCTTCCTTCCAGCAACTCCTTACTCATATGCTTTACTTTTTCTTTTGCTGTTATATACAGCTGCTTCACCAAATCATCATCATACTCAACAAGCCAATTTGACCCCATTGCAATGATACGGTCATAAAAAACATCGTAGCCTTTCTGTTCTAATTTTTTAATCACCCTTGCCGAAGCATTATGATTGATACCAATGAAATCTGCGGCTGTTTTCAAAATAAATAACTTTTTTTTACTTAACCTAGGTAAAAACTTAATAAATTCATTAATAATCCTTGGCGATCCAAAGCCCATTATGGGATAACAAATCCCTACTGTATCCAATTCACTAACACTTAATTCTTTATTTGACTTAATACATGCATCAATAGCCTCTATGGTGACCATAACTTGTTTTTTTTCCAGCTCACTTTTCAACATCTCCGTTACCAGCTTTGTATTACCAGTACCTGAGAAATAAAACAACTTTACAGAATTCATTATAGAGCACCTCTTTTTTATTTCGACTAGTCGGTATAAATAAAAGTTACTATAAATAAACCAATATGTCAATTTTTTTATTACTATATGTTTGAAGATTATCAGAACTTACAATGCAACAAATTCATTTTACTTTCATAAAATAAAACATAAAATAAAATAAGGGTGTGAATCAATGAATAATTATATCGATTCAGCTCAATATGGATTTAGGAGAAGACGCTTCTATCCTTATGGATATAATTATCCTTACATGCGTCCATATTGTCCTTATCGAGATGAAAACTATAATCCAGATTATAATCCCAGGTACAATCCAAGGTATGGTTATGGACCAGGCTATGGCCGTGGATATGGACCTGGATTTGGGCCCTATTTCCCTTATCGTTAAGATAAGCTCCGTATAAAAAAACAGCCTATCCTCAAAAGTGAAGTTTGGGCTGTTTGTTTTTATTATTCTTTACTATCTTATCCTTCAATTAGATAACAATATGTTTAAGACAAATCCAACTCATCCGGGCAGTTTTTAAATGATGCTTTCATTACTGAGCTCATTATGTTCTTTTCATTTGCAAATATCCCCTTAAACCGAGGCATGTTAAATAAGCTGGTGAACATATCACATTTACACAAAAAAACATAATAAATATTTAAATTACAGCCTGAAAGTGTCTCAAAATTTCCTTGACCTTTTGAAATAATCATGTCAGCTTTCTCTATCATTTCTTTAGCTCTATCCCCTATCTCATCCAATTCTGTTCCGGGGATATCAGTGCCATTTGGTATAACTTCAACAATATCTGTTAACCCTATTTCTTTAGCATCTTTAATAGTTGCATCATTTAGGGCAGGTGCTCCCCGCACAATGACATGAATATTGACGTATGGATAAAGTTCTTGCAGGATTTGGATACATAATTTATCTAAAACTATTTCTCCGGCATTGTCAGTAATATATATCAATTCTCCAGCTCCCTCAAGTTCTTTTCTAAATACCCTAAGCTCTTCCGCATTTATTTCTATACTAGAGAAATCTTTAAGCATTTCTTCCAGCTTTTTACTATCCACAGTATCCATTGCGCCAAAATCGATATAATTGCCTATCATCGCATATTGCAAAGCAGTTAGCAATTGATCTTCTGATGAACGGATGCTTTCTAATATTTGAGTTTCCTTTGAAAGCAATAGTTGATTATATTCTGCTTTTACTTTATCGTAAATATCAATCATTCCCGCCTCTTTTTCAAGTATCCTCATAGCCTTTGCCATAATAACAGGCGCACTATCACTCATCTTACCATTACCCATTGAATAAAATATTTTTTTCATAATTTCTAACTTTTTCGACGCTTTGACGTGGAATTGATCCAGCAATTTTTCGGCTTTGTTCATACAGCAATAATAACACATTAAATCTGCTTTCATTATCTTCTCCTTTACCACCAATCATTGTTTTAAATGTTTATATTTTCCCACCGCCTTATATTATAATAAAAAAACTTGCAAAATCAAATTTTGCAAGTTCAGACTCAAGGCAAAAATACTTTTCAATTGAATATAGGTGCATAAAATTTAAAATATAATGCCTGCTTCTAATATAATATTGGCATAAGGAGAACACTCGCCTGTTCTTACAACAGCCTTAGCCGATTGTGAGATAGTCTTTAACTCTTCATGAGGCACATATCTTATTTTGCTCTTTTCAAATCTTTCAACAATCTCATCCCATATGTCCGGATTCATTTCCTTTATTTCTTCAGCTAAAATAATGCATTCAACTTCTAGCTCTAACAATACAACATCCAATGTCTCGATAAATGATGGGACCCCTTCTTTCAGGGCCAAATCAATACGCTCTACGTTTTTAGGAATGGGCAGTCCCGCATTTGCAATGATCAACTTATCCTTATGCCCCATTTTACTAATAGTTTGCATAATGTTTGAGTTTAACAAAACGCCTTTTCTCATATTTCTCACTTCCCTCTAAATCCTTCATATCCAATATCTTCTTCATTCTCAGTAAAAATAACTCCTACTTTAGGATGTCTAAAGAGGGGTTATTTGATTCATAGTCTTTACTAGTTTCTCACCAGCTTTTTTAGCTTGTTCCAATGCTATTATAATATACAAATAAAAGTAACAAAAGTCTTATACTCAACCTTCGATGGGTATACTTGACCTGATAGGGGTTAACTAATATGATAAGTTCATACAACATATTTCTTGAAGGCGTAAAAAACCTATACCCCTTAGTAAAAACAGAGCAAAGGAAGTAAAAAAGTTATTGGAATATTGAATTACTAAAAGGATTTGTTGAATACTACAGTTATGTTCATTTGATTATAGAAAGGAGATTAAAAATGAGTAGAAAGGTCATATTATATATCGCTATGAGCTTAGATGGATATATCGCAGCAGAAGATGGAAAAGTAGATTTTTTAGAAGGCCATCATGATGGCGGAGCAGAGAATACGAGTTACAGTGATTTTTCAAAAGAAATTGACACTGTAATTATGGGAAGAACGACATACAATCAAATCATCACCCAACTCAGTCCGGATGTTTGGGTTTATGATGGTCTAAAATCTTTTGTGGTCACTACAACCGAATATCAAGAGGATAAAAATGTTGAATTTGTTGATGACAAAATAATAGACATAATTAGCGAATTAAAACAAACAAAAGGCAAAAATATTTGGCTGATTGGCAGAAGTAAAGTCATCGATTTATTTATGCAAAACTACATGATAGATGAATATATCATTACCATCATCCCAACCATATTGGGAAGCGGGATACCACTATTTAATACACAGACTCAGATTAAGTCCTTAAAAAAAGACTATGTCAAGACTTTCGGAGACTTTGTAGAAATAAAATATTCAAAATCATAAAGCGCAATAAAGTACCTATCTATATAAAACAAATCAAAATTGTAATGGTTTAGATTTTTAAATTTGTCTATTCTATTTTATTTTTATTAATATATATATCTATAGCTTTCATTGCTTTTTTTACAAGCTGACATAAAAGTATTATTAAATATATAGAAGCGCACAATAATACCAATTGAACGAAGATAAGTACAATAGGCATAGAAAGAAAAAATCCACCGTTGAAAATGCCACTGGTAGGACTCATAGTATCACATCCTTTTAAAGTGTTTTATCCAAACCATTACTTGCGAATTTTGTTCCATTTGTAATTATACTATATTATTAGGATATTAAATTTATAATAATATATAGAGCACATAAGAAAGTTGTGTACGGTAATAGCTCTCCTTGCAGTAGACCATTAAAATAATATTACTGCTTACTATAGGATAGTTCTATTATGAAAAAATAAAGTTCTAGTTTAAATCTAACCTATTTCATTTCTATCCATATACCCATAAAACTAAAAAACATTAAGTTT
>JAKSCF010000261.1 GCA_022360735.1 Clostridia bacterium | reverse complement strand
TCAGCCTGTTCTGAGCTGAAAAATATTCAGGCATTTTCTTGACCCCAATTTTAAGCATCAACATCATTGGAATAATACCAAAAGGAATAGATGTCATGGACAGTAAAGCCATTCTCCAATCTTTGATGAAAACAATCAGCAGAACAAAGACCGGTACAACTATATTGGGGATCATCTCTGGAATAATATGAGCTAAGGTTATCTCCATGCTTTCAATATCTTCCACAATCTTTTTTTTGTAATAACCGGTTCCGTTATTTTGTATAATCCCGAGGGGCAATCGCGATAATTTCTCGGAAAAGGTATTTCGCATATCAAAAAGTGTATTGTAAGCAGCTTTATGAGATAGCCGGAGCCCAATATTGTGAGTTACGGCTTTGATTATTAGAAATGTGATAATACCGGAAGACGCTGTCAGCACAAATTTGTACGATACAGTATTTTTAATGATAAACCGCTGTATCAGGTTGTTGGCAATAAAATACGGGATAATGCCAGAGATAACACTGATAAAAACAAAAAACAATGCCAGATAAATAGTGTTTCTGTTCTCTTTTGCGTACTTTAAAATTTTCCCCATTTTTTCCTCCTTAACAAGATAAACTGTATGGAAGTTAGTCTTACCTAACTTTCTATACAGTTTATCTACTTTCCATTAACTTGTATATATCTATCAAGTCAATTAGATGTCCTATTCGGACAAAGCTTGAGAATCAACTTCGAAGATATGAGGGGAGAAAATCGTATTTTTTCTTAAAGGCATGCGTGAATTTACTGGCGGAAGAAAAGCCTGTTTGCAGTGCAATTTCTGAGATTTTCATGTCTGTTTTTTCGACCAATAGCTCCTTTGCTTTTTTTTTTTTTTTTGATAAATGATATTGATAGATGGTACTGCCATAAAGCTCTTTGAAGATTTCCTTCGCATAGGTTTGACTGACGGCGAATTTTTTAGCCAATTCCGGAATAGTATAATACCGGTTCAAATTCGTATCCAAAAAATCCTTTATTTCAGTTACCTGAGAAATAAAACGCTTATCATACTTTTTTTTCAGATCACATAGATGGTTTTTATAATTGCTTGTCGCATAATAAATAAGCTCCAAAGCCTTTGTTTTAATTAAAAATCGATTATCCTCCTGTAGTACAAGCCATAAATCGGAGAAAGCTTTTTCAATCTGTTAGTCCTTTTTGTATACCAGTATCTGCCGAATCCGTTCATCATTAATATATTCTTCTATGGCAGCTAAGGCAGCGCTGTCAAAGAGATTTTGTGACATGGAATGAATTAACTCGTCATAATAAAAATAGAGACCTAAAGAGAGAATTTTTTTTCCGAAGTGTTTACGCTCAACAACTCTGTCCTGACTATCCCCCGAAAAATTAACAATATCCCCCTTGTCAATTACTATGGCCTTTCTGTTTTTAACATTAATAAAAAATTTTCCCTCAAACATCTTAAAAAAGATACCACCCTTACTGTGAAATGCTTGGGATGCTTCCAACTTATTATTTAATATAATGTAGTCCGTCAAAATAACGTACAACCCATTAACCACTTTATACAACACAATTTTGCCCTTACCAAACTCAGGATTAACTTTATACTCCAACATATCCTTTTCCTGCTCATCTAATTTTGATATAACAGAAAAATGATATTCGTTATTTAGCTTGTTCATTTTATTGATACGACCCATCAAACTTCCTCCCTACTTCACATCTTTGCATTAACACGGGAATCAGCTCTAAAACAGCTCTTTATTTTTACCCATAAACCAACTTACAAATACCAATTAGGAATATATGTATTATAGCAATCAAACATTTTAGACATAAAATCTGTATTAGAATAAATAGTCTTTATGCTACGACTATCTTTATGATTTCTTACAGAACGCACAACATGTTCCAGTGAGTATATACCTATATACAACGCTAATAATCGAAAAAAATCATCTGGAATATTTCCTGAGAAATATCCGTCTACTTGGCCTTTTGCAAACTTTCTGCTCAACCTTGCAGCCCACACAATGCCACCAAATTCTTCCCAGCCATCTCCGACCGCACATTTGTCAAAG
Source organism: Clostridia bacterium (assembly GCA_022360735.1). The sequence continues at coordinate 1,477 of JAKSCF010000261.1, read as the reverse complement.
TCAATAACCCCTATGTTATTTTTCTGGGTAATAATCAGGTTGCCTACATGAAAATCTCCATGCCGAATTACCTGTGGACGATTATCAAGCAAGTATTTATTAGCATTGATATATTCTATAATCTCCTGCTCATAGTTAACAGGTATATTAGCTTTACGGTAATCTTTTTTTATTATTTCTATATTCTCTCTGTATGTATCTCCCCAATCCATTTTTGAAACAGCTGGAGAAAGAGTATGAATATTTCTCAATAGCTTACCTGCTGAATAGCCCAGCTGATATTGAAGATCATTATCTAGATCTCTTATCACATTTTCAACAGCAACTCCATCGATCCAGGTTAACAACATATATACATGCTTTCTACCGTTGCATAGGCCAAATTCTATGGGCTTGGGCATTAAAATATCGTATTCAGATAATCTCAAAATATTATCATATTCTTGTTTTTTATCGTCATAAAAGGATATATCGGACACTCTCAAAATGTAGGCATTACCCCTAATATCTATTACTCTGTATTTTAAATTTGTGGACCACCCATACTTTGGAACCGTAATTTTTGTCCACTCTGCATATCTGGGAATATCCTTAATGATATCTAAATTCATTTAATTCCAACCTCTATCCATTAACTGTGATTAATTTAAAATATACATATTTGGGTTTTTGATAGTTTCTCACTTTAATATACTCACCTTATATATTTCTAAATCTTTAAGTTGAGTGATAAAGCTTTTAGCCCTTCTATATAACTCAGCTTGGTATGCTTCAGTAATAACAGCATCAACATAAGGTACTGAACAGCTCATTTTTACATCCATTACATCATTGCGTGTTACTAGCTTTTTCCTATCATATACCCTCATGAAATGACTATACTCCATTATCCTTGCTCCAGGAAGCTTTTTTATGTCTATTTTATCTTCAACTTTTATATTATGATTTTTCAAATCTTTAATAATAGCACTCTTTTCCAATTTAAGATACAGTTTTTTAAGATTTATTTTATAATTAAGTCGTAAAAAACTTCTTTTTGTCTCATTCCAAGCTTTAGCAATTTCATCTAATCCTTCTATTTCAGAAGTAATAGTATTTCTAAGCTCAACATCATTCCATAATTTGCCCATAAATATATCTAATTTATAGCTGCTCGATGAACCTAACATTGTAAAAGCATGAGCTACCTTATTATTGATAATAAAACATCTATTGTTATTCAAAGAATTAACTTCTTCATTTAGAATAATTTTGTAAGGAAGAAACATTAAGCATGGAACCACAGAAAAAACCCTGATAAAATTATCATAAATATCTTGATAAGGAAACAGCTCAATTACATTATAAATTGAAAATACTGGTGCATACATATTACTATTGCCAATAAATCTGTTAATAAAACCAAGGAAGCTATTGTCATTATTTAATACAATTTCTCTTAATGCATTTGTATCAAGTAATAATAATTTATAATCAT
>JAKSCF010000395.1 GCA_022360735.1 Clostridia bacterium | reverse complement strand
TTATATGACCTGTTTTCACTGAAAAGTAGCAGTCAAGATGAAAAAAATAACTAACTCAGATCATATATGAGGAGGATATTGTATGGCTTCATTATTGGATCATTATTTTGAATCCGCATCCATTATATTATTTGGTATTGGATTAGCAACACTTATGTTGAACAAAAACTTAATAAAAAAAATTATTGGCATGAACATCATGGATACTTCTGTTTTTCTCTTTCTAGTTGCCAAGGGTTATATTACAGGTAAAAATGCTCCCATCATTACCGATGAGTTTGAAGGTGTGAACGCTTATGTTAATCCTATTCCTTCTGCTTTAATTTTAACCGGTATAGTCGTAGCAGTGAGCATTACTGCAGTTCTTTTAGCCCTGACTATAAAGATCAATCAAATATATGGAACCATAGATTTGGAAGAAATCATTCGCATTGAAAGGGGGAAGGTCAGTTGATGACAACCAATTTACCTTTAACACAGATATTTTTACTTTTTTTATCGGCATTTTCAATACCGCTTTTAAAAAAGAATGCTCAAGCCAAGGCCCTTTCCTTGATTTCCTTAATTGTTGCATTCATTTTGTCAGTGGTGACCTTATGGTACGTTGCAACAAACGGGGGTTTCTTTTATAGTGCAGGATACCAAGGAACCATCTGGGGGATAGGATTTTATATCGGCAATATCGAGTCAGTACTTAGTACTTGCTTTTCTTTTGTGATCATATGCATCGTTTGGTTTTCAACTTTAACCATTGACTATGAGATTCAAGAGAGCCGTGTTAAGCTTTTTTATACTTTACTGAGTTTATTAACGGGTAGTTTATTAGGCATCATCTATACCAACGACATCTTTAATGGTTATGTTTTCATTGAAGTCGCCGCGTTAACCTCTTGTGGTATTGTACTCATCAAGGATAAACAAGAAAATATCAAAGCCGCATTAAAATATCTCATCATGAGCACCATTGGCTCAGGCTTAATTTTAATGGGTATTGCTTTTCTTTATTCTTATACAGGCCATTTAAATATACATTTAATTCATGAGCAAATCATTAGCGGGTATAGCCATTATTATAAATCTCTATTAATTGTTTTGGCGTTATTCACTGCCGGTTTAGGTGTTAAAAGCGCTATGTTCCCGCTCCATGCTTGGCTTCCGGATGCGCACGCTTCAGCACCAACAGCATCCAGTGCTTTTTTATCAGGTATTGTTTTAAAAGCCTTTGCTTATTTTCTCATTAAATTTATATTCCGTATTATTGGTATTGAGATTGTAAGCCAATTTAATATATTACTCATAATTTTGATATTGGGTAGCAGCGGTATGCTCTTTGGTTCTTTGGTGGCAATCTTTCAAAAAAATATTAAAAGATTGGTTGCTTACTCCAGTATTGCACAAATGGGATATGTCTTTTTTGGGATAGGCCTTGGAAGTGTTTTTGGCGCCAGCGTTGCCATTTTTCATATGATGGGTCATGCTATGACCAAATCCGCTCTGTTTTTATGCTCCGGATTGATGATCGAAAAAACCGGTGAGAAAGATATCGATCAATATAGAGGCTTAGGACATGAAATGCCGATCACTTTTATTTTATTTACTTTAGGCGCTTTATCTATGATTGGTATTCCAATACTTCCTGGATTTATTAGTAAATGGTATTTATCCATAGAGAGTATTAATCTGAATAAAATTCTACTGATTTTCGTTATTCTTGTAAGCAGTTTACTCAATGCCGTTTATTATTTTCCTATTATTATTAATGGGTTTTTCGGAATCGAAAATCTAAAGGATAAGGAATATAAATCTAAAAAAGTAACCAACACTAAGCTGGTTCCAATTGCTGTATTAATCATATCAATGATATTACTCGGTGCATTTTCAAAAGTTATATTGGAATTTATCAATGCAGGAGTAGTCATTGGATAAAACAAGCCACAACGAAGGAGAACACTATCGTGATTAATGTCTTTTTAATCACTCCCATTTTATTTCCTTTTATTTTAGCCATCATCTTAGCTTTAAAAAAATTTGAGGAAAATATACGAAACAGAATCGTTATTGGGGGTATTTCAGCTAACTTTATTTTAATTGTATTCATTATATTGAACTTTAGAAATTCAACGATTCATATTTTAAAGTTTAATGAATTTGTAGATATATATTTTAACATTGACGGCATCGGAATACTATTTAGTTTTCTGGTTTCCTTGCTATGGATTTTTTCAGCTGTATATTCCTCTGAATATATGAGCCATGAAAGAAAACGGAATCGGTTTTTCATCTTTTTTACGGCTACTTTAGGTGTCACTATTGGAATTGCTTTCTCAGGTAATTTAATAACACTATACGTATTTTACGAATTATTAACGCTATGTACATTTCCGTTAGTGATTCATGCAGGTAATGAGAAGGCTTTAAAGTGTGGTTATAAGTATTTAATTTACTCGTTTACCGGTGCTACGTTTTCCTTGTTTGGTATGTTTTTAGTTTTTAGTAGAACTCAAACATTAGATTTCACAGCCGGGGGTATTATTGATAATATTCAAAGCGTTGACCATTTTTATTTTTTAATAGCTTATACACTGACATTCTTAGGTTTCGGCGTTAAAGCCGGTTTGGTGCCTTTTCATTCATGGCTTCCGTCGGCGATGGTAGCTCCAACACCTGTCAGTGCCTTATTGCATGCTGTTGCTGTGGTTAAATCAGGAATTTTTTCTTTGTTTAGAATGACTTACTTTATTTTTGGTCCCGCTGCCATCATTGCTATAAAAGGAAATCTGGTAGCACTTGGATTTATTTTGGCTACGATTCTAACAGGTTCGTTTTTAGCCATTCATCAAAATAATTTAAAAAAACGTCTAGCCTACTCTACTATTAGTCAGCTGGGCTATATTATGCTGGGATTGGTTGTTTTTAATCCCAATGGATTTGTCGGCGGTATACTGCATATGATTTTTCATGCCTTTATTAAGATAACTTTGTTCTTTTGTGTTGGTGCTGTTATGCATATTACACATAAAACAGAGATCCATGAAATTCAAGGTTTGGGCAAGCAATTGCCTAAATTAATGTGGTGTTTCTCATTATCGTCCATATCTCTAATTGGTATTCCTCCAACCAATGGATTTGTAAGTAAATGGTATCTTGCAACAGGAGGATTGCAGTATGGAAATGTTATTGTTGCAATCGTATTGCTATTAAGCGCATTGCTTACGGCAGGCTATTTGTTTCCAATCATTTCAACCGCTTTTTTTAAACCTATTCCGGAAGGTGAACCCATTTATCAAGAACCGGGCAATAAAATGTTAGTTCCCATTATTATACTTACCGGAATTGTATTGATTACCGGATTTTTTCCTAATCCTTTGATTGCTGTATTAAACAATATTGCAGGAACAGTAATGTAGTAGGTGACAGGTGAAAGGAGGCATTATAGTGCAGTTTAAAATAGAGTATATTTTGTTTTTAATTATTTTCATACCGGCTATTTCGGCTTTTATCGGGTTATTAATAGGAAAAAAAGGAGAAGAAATACGAAATAAATTTTATTTTGTAGTTACCTTAATTGTTTTTGCTTTAATATGCTTCCTATATCCTTATGTTAAAGCTTCGCCTTTATATTTTAATTTTTCAGGTATTATGGGAACGGGTTTATTTTTAAAACTCGATTTGCTTAGATATATATTTGTATTTTTGACTTCTTTTTTATGGTTTTTAGCTTATATTTTTTCTACACGATATTTGCTGAAATATAAAAACAGAAATCGATATTATATGTTTTTTATTCTGACATTAGCCAATACTTTAGGTGTTTTCATGTCAGACCATATACTTAATTTGTTTACTTTTTTCGAACTGATGACAGTATCTTCATATTTTTTAGTCATTCATGATGAAGATGAATATACCCATAGAGCAGGAAATATGTATATTGCCATGTCCATAGCTGGTGGATTAATACAGCTAATGGGAATATTCTTGCTATATAATTATGCTTCAACCCTTTTATTAAGCGAGCTGCCTCAAGCAATCGTCAATATGGGAGATTTAAAATATTCTATTGCAATTTTAATCATTATTGGTTTTGCGGTTAAGGCCTGTATGTTTCCACTTCATATTTGGCTGCCAAAGGTTTATCCTCCGACCCCATCCCCTGCAACAGCAGTCTTTTCGGCTGTGCTGACAAAAACAGGGCTTTTTGGAATATTGATAACACTTGAAATGATGAAATTTGATATGTATTTATCCATATTTATTGCTGTAGCAGGTCTTTTCAATATGTTTTTGGGAGGTTTTCTTGCCATACATCATAGAAATATTAAAAAAATCTTTGCTTACAGCAGTATGAGTCAAATAGGATATATTTTACTGGGTTTGGGTTTTATCGGTCTAATACCTGAACACGGAAAAGATGTTGCTTATTCCAGTGTATTTCATATGGTCAACCATGCTTTAACAAAAGGTCTATTGTTCTTTGCAGTAGGTATTATTTTTATGACCATTCAAAAGCTTAGTCTTAATGAAATCAGAGGTTTTGGTAAAAACAGTCTGATCTTAAAGCTGGTTTTTGCCGTTGGATTTTTAGGAACCATTGGTGTTCCCGGTTTTAGTGGATTTGCAAGTAAATCTATGCTGCATCATGCCATTGCTGAGGCATACTCCATGTATCCTCCGGTATGGATGATGTCAGTAGAAGTTATCTTCGTTATAAGCAGCGCTTTTACTACCGCATATTTAATCAAAATTTATGTCGCTTTATTTCACGAAGACTATCCGGGTGTAGATGAAAAAGATAAACACTTAGACACACCACACACCGTATTTCCTTTGGTTATTTTATCCATTATTATACCTCTGGTAGGGATAAAACCGGATTTTTTCCTTCATTTGATGGGTTATTCAGCACATGTACATTTTTATACTGTAAAAAATGCTTTTAATGCGTTAATCTCCATAGCTGGAGGATTAGTGATTTATATTATATATATCAATAGATTTTTAAAGACCAAGGATCATCAAGGTCAGCCTTTATTGCTCAATCCAACGTATGAATGGTTTGACTTAGAAACTCATCTTTATGCACCGGTTTTATCATTCATATTTAAATATACAACACTGTTGCTTCATGTATTGGATAATGCATTGGTTTTTTTAGCTACAAAATCCAGTGCTTTCATGAGATATCTTTTTTCTATTGAGTTTTATTCAGATGTTTCTTACTACAATCGACTTGCTAATTTATATTTTAAAATGAAATATAGAAAACATACTAAGCATACAAAACCACTGAGTGATTCTCAATTCGTTATGAAATATCAGAAGTATTTCCAAAACAAAAAATTGGAAAGTCAGTTATTAAGTTTTAAGAAATTAGATTCAATAAAAAAATATTCTCCACATGAACATATGACAGAATATGCAGAAAAAACCAATATAAAAAGTAATATTAGTGACTTATGCATTAAGCTTTCCAGTATTACTTATTCCATCATTATTTTTGCACTTATATTGGCGGCATTACTTATTGTTATGCTTGCCATATGAGTATAAAGTAACACTTAGTACTAGTAGTCTTTGACTATTAGATACAAAGTATTACAGTCGAATGACCATTCAGCACTGCCTCTTATGGCACTTAGAGCTGATAGTCTTCGAATTAATCATCTTTTTTCCATGTCTCGGACGTGTTGTATAGCACGTCCCTTTTTTGGTAGAGTAGGGGAATGAAAATTCATTCCCCCCTGCATCAAACCGTGCATGCGATTTTCCCGCACACGGCTTTCCGATATTCTTCTTCCTTCAGCATTCACTAAATTGCAAATCGCTGTAATCCATTGTCATAAATAACTCTTCGAACTCTAGAAATATTTGCATACCGTCTTTTGTTCTGTGTCTTGTAGTTATACCATAGCGTAAATTTCTTGATAATATACCAATCCATTTTATTTAACTGTTTTCCTGCATTCTTTGAGCCATAATAGTTTCTCATTCCTATGATTTTAGGATTTAGAATTTCTATCATTTTCTGTATGTCCAGCAACAACGTTGACCTGCTGGCAAATACGCCTTTGATATTGTTCCTCATCTTCTGCATGGCTCTCTTTGATGGATATTGATGTGTTTCGCAAAAGTATCGCCCTTTTGATGTTTCTGTTATCTTTCTCCTATGGTGAAAGCCTAGAAAATCAAATCCCTCTTTTCCATCCCACATGCTCACTAATTTTGTCTTTTCAGGATGTAGTTCTAATTCTAACTTTCCCATTATGTAGGTAACTACCTTCAAGGCATGCTGTGCTTCTTTCTTTGTTCTACAGATTATCACGAAATCATCACAGTATCTTATGAGTTTGCCAAGGTGTTTACAATGCTTTTCCCATTTTAGGTCTAAGTAATGTAAATAGATATTTGCAAGCAGTGGTGATATAACTCCACCTTGTGGACTTCCTATTTCACTTTCTGCATATTCTCCATTTTCCATTACTCCTGCCTTTAGCCATTTCCTTATCATTTTGAGTATTCTTCTGTCAGATATCCTTTGTTTTATCAGCATCATTAGTTTGTTATGGTTGATGTTGTTGAAATATCCTTTGATATCTGCATCAACTATCCACCATCCCTTTTTCGCTGTATCCTTTCGGATTCTGTCTAGTGCTTGATGTGCACTTCTTTTTGGCCTGAACCCATATGAGCATTCTAAAAAGTCTGCTTCAAATATTGGTTCTACCATCAGTTTAACCGCCATCTGAATTACTCTGTCTTTGATAATAGGTATGCCTAATGGTCTTTCTTCTCCATTTCCTTTTGGTATGAAGGTTCTTCTAACTGGTTTGGCCTGATAGCTTCCTTCTATTAGTTCTTGCTGTATCTCTTCCAGAAATTCGTCAATTCCTTTCTTTTCAATATCAGCAATACTAATTCGGTCAATTCCTCCTGCTCCACCATTGGCTTTTACTCTTTTCCATGCTTCTGCTAGTATATCTTTTCTATATACTTTGTCATACACTGCATGAAATCTTCGTTTGCTATTTAATTTGGCTGCAAGGTATAGTTTCCTTTGAAGTTTTCGAACTTTTTCTATGGTGTTGTTAGTCTTTTTGACATTCACTCGCTCTTACCCCCTTAGGATTACTTGAATAAAGTAGAGTCCCTTCCCTAATTACAGTTTTGTTGTCTGCAATATCTTCGGTACTATGAACTCCTCCGACTCCCTCTTTACAAGTTATCAATTTCACTTCATCAGCTTATATGTAACTTCTTTACAACTTTTGCTGTGTAAAGTAGGGGCTCTCCAGTTCCGAACCACACTGTCAATACATACCGATTCCCCTACACCGAGGGATTCTTCGATGGTGCTTTCCAAGGTCTTCCCATCTTCCATGGTTTTCGCCCATATACACAAGGCTCAACTTCCCTTTGTTTCTCTGTAACCAGAGTCCTTTTTGACGATGCGGCAGAATTCACTTTATGTTACGGTCTGCATTTTCGCTCGCCCTGTTGTTTACACAGGTACTTTATCCTCCCGCTTAACACCCTACATTACTGTAACGCACCGGGATTAACTAACGGGCTTCTTGGTAATTACCCGTGCTGGACTTTCACCAGCAAGTGTGGTCCAGCTTCGCTGGACGCACTGTTTAAAAAAGATTTTGCATTACGCAAAATCTTTTTTTATGCTCTCATTTTCTATAATTTGAATAAATTTTTCAACAAGTACGGGATCAAATTGAGTACCGGCACACCTTTTAAGTTCTAATATAGCATCTTTTTGATGGATGGCTTTTCGATAAGGTCTGTCGTTGGTCATGGCATCAAAAGCATCTGCAATGGATAGTATTCGACATTCTAAAGGAATTTCTTCTCTTTTTAAACCAAAAGGATATCCTGAGCCATCCCAATGTTCATGATGCTTTAAAATCCCTTCGGCAATAGGCAGAAGATCTGCTGACGATATTGCTATTCTATGGCCTATTTCCGTATGCCTTTTCATGAGTTCATATTCATCTTTTGTTAGTTCTGATGATTTAAATAAAACATAATCCGGAATACCCACTTTTCCTATGTCATGAAATTGAGCCAAAAGCTTTATATCCGCTATTTCGCTTTCCGGTATGCCCGCTGCTTTGGATAATTGCTCAACTAATTCTTGCATCCTGGTGGCATGCCCTTCAGAAATAAAATCTCTCGCCTCAAACATTTGCTTCATGGCTTGTACAATCTCACTTCGGGTACTTTGTTTTCGATGAAGCTTTTCTCTATACATTCTATTATCTGCTTCTTTAATTCTTTCGTTACAATCTATATTTTTTTCATCACTATATGAATATCCTAAAGAAATACTGATAGGCAGTTCATTATCTTGATTACCGGTTCCTGCTTTATATTTAAAAATTTTTATATATAATTCTATTTCTTTCTCCAGTTTATCTTTCAGGATAACACAAAATTCATCTCCTCCTATTCTGCATATAACACTATCGTCCGGAAATGCTCTCATTAACAGCTTACTGACCTTTTTAAGATACAGATCACCCATATAATGTCCCAGCGTATCATTAATCAATTTTAAACCATCTACGTCTACAACTACCGCACAAAATGTATTCACACCATTTTCTTCAATTCTTTTTATTTCGGACTCATAATAATAGCGGTTATACACACCTGTTAAGGAGTCATGTATGCTTGCGTAATAAAATCTTTCTTCTGCTTTTTTCCTTTCGGTTATATCCCTATTAACAATAATCATTCGATCATCATTAATAGGTGCAATTCTTGCTTCGTAATGTCTTTTTTCTCTTTCATATAAGAAATTATATTCCAGTGAAACAACCTCACCGCTCTTAAAAGCCTCATTAATACCAGACTTAAACTTATCTGCTAATTCATCATCCACACTTTTCTCAAGACGCTGTTTAAGGTCCATGATAGAATAATTGTCTTGATGGTCCGGAACATGATAATCTAAAAGGCTATGCTGATTATTGAGTATAACAAAGGTATCGGGAAAAGCTTTGATTAGAGCTTTGTTCTTGGCCTCGCTCTCTTTTAAAACCTGTATGGTATCCGATAGTTCTTTTGTTTTTTTCTTGACTTTAATGCTTAATGCTCGATTCCACACAAATAAAAAGATCAAAACCGTGCACGTTATAACCGTAGAATAAAAGATGATCTTTAATAGCTTTTTATTGACTTTGGTGTTGTAATTTAT
>JAKSCF010000253.1 GCA_022360735.1 Clostridia bacterium | reverse complement strand
TTACGTACAAAAAGAGGCGGTTAAGGTTTTTAAACAAAAGGAATCTTGCATTGCACACTTTAAGTTAAATTCTAAAGACGTAGCTAATTTAGGAATGGTTTGTGGCGGCGAAACCACAGTGTATTTGCAATACATGGATGCTTCGGATATGAAAAATTCTGAGTGGCTAAAAGACGTCTTACAGGCCTATAAAGAAAAAAATAAAGCATGGTCCGTAACAGTCATTAGAAAAGAGCAAGCAGAGGGTCAGTATATATTTAGGGAAAATGAGATATTTACAGATGACGAAAAAAGCGAAATTTATCAACTGGTAAAAGGGTATTTGGATTACGATACACATTATATCCATAGCGAAGATGATTGTATATTTGTCGAACCTTTAAGTAAGGTCTCTAGGGCTTATGTATTTGGGGGCGGGCATATTGGGTATGAAGTCGTACCTTTATTGAGCAAGGTAGGGTTTTATACCGTTATCATTGATGACCGTGAGGAATTTGCAAATACGACACGATTTGAGACAGCAGACCAAGTGATTAAAATAGAATCCTTTGAAACCTTTGATTACAACGCATTAAACATGAATGAGAATGCATACATTATTATTGTTACGAGAGGTCACCTTTATGATCAAGAGGTATTAGAAGAAGCACTTAAAATCAACGCATCCTATATAGGCATGATAGGAAGTAAAAGAAAAATACATACAATCTATGAGAATCTGCTTAATAAAGGTGTTTGTAAAGAAAAACTTAAGAAGGTATTCGCACCCATTGGTTTGGATATCAAGGCGGAGACTCCCGAAGAAATAGCAATAAGTATTACAGCGGAGGTTATCCAAGTAAGGGCTGGGAAAAATGGCTAAAAAAATTGCAGGTATCATCCTAGCAGGAGGATACTCTTCCAGAATGGGTGAATTAAAGGCACTTTTACCATTTAGAACAGATTTAATTATTATCAAACAGATTAAAAGCATGAATCAAGCCGGTATTGAAGATGTATATGTTGTCGTTGGATATAAGGCAAAAGAAATAAAATTTGCACTAAAAGGATGGGATGTAAAGGTTTTATTTAATGAACATTACTCTGAGGGCATGTTTTCATCCATAAAAACAGGTGTAAAAGCAGTGTCGCAAGAAGACTATGACGGGTTTTGCCTTCTTCCGGTAGATTATCCCTTGCTGCAAGCCTATACATTTGAATGGTTAATGGATAAGTTTAATGAAGATACTGCTAAAATTGTATACCCGTCATTTAATTATAAAAAAGGTCACCCACCTCTTATTTCTACAGAATTGAATGATGTTATTTTAAGTTACTCAGGAGACCAAGGGTTAAAAGGATTATTAAAAGAATACGAAGAATTTGCTGAATATGTGTCTATAGGGGATGAGAGTATTTTAATAGATGTAGATACAAAGGAAGATTATAAAAAAGCCCTTGAATATGCTCAAAAAAAATACCCTAACTATAAAACGTGTGAATTACTATATGAAAAATACAAAATAGATACGCTACTCAAGAATCATTGCCTGAAAGTGGGAGAGGCAGCAAAAAATATTGCCATACTCCTTAAAGAAAAAAATAGCAAACTAGATATAGACCCCGGCTTACTTTACTTCTGTGGTTTATTACATGACTTGAAAAAAGGGACACCTGAGCATGCACACGAGGCATCTAAAATAATGATCAAAATGGGATATTACCAGATGGCTAATATTATCAATAACCATATGAATTTAGATTCAGCTTACTTAAATGATATATGCAATGAATCGATTTTATACTATGCAGACAAAATCGTAAAAGAAGATCAGTTTATAGAACCTCAACAGAGAATGGACAGTGTGGAAAGCAGCCATGCTATAAAGCGCCTTCTAGATGCAGTTATTATTCAAGAAAATATCAATAAGGTATTGGAACACAATATCATAGAATTGTTAAGAAAAATGGAAAAGAGACATTAAGATGAAAGAAAGATATATATTCCTGCTGAGACATTGCCAAACACAGTTATCCGATAAAAAAAGGCTTATCGGTCAATATGATGTACCCTTAAGCCAGGAGGGTATCGCATTGAGTCATCGCATTGGGGAAATTTTAAAAAAGAATCAGTTGCACCATGTGTTTTGCAGTGATTTAAAAAGGTCTAAAAAAACTGCCGAAATTATAGCTTCTTATATCAACCACAAGCCACAGTCCCTAAAAGAATTAAATGAAATTAGTTTAGGCCGGTGGGATGGTATGTATATTGACGATATTAGAAACAAATATCCCATAGAATATGATCAACGAGGAAAAGATTTAATCAACTATAAAATATCCGGAGGAGAAAACTTTATAGAATTACAGGAAAGAGCAAAAACAACGTTTAAAGAAATACAAAAAAAAGAAGGCAATATTCTCATTGTCGGACATTCAGGCTTTAATAGAGCCTTACTCTGTGAACTATTGAAAATACCGATTAATCGCCTATTGACGATCAATCAAAACTATGGATGCTGTAATATCATCATAGAAAAAGCCAGCAATTTTTACATCAAATTGATCAATGGAAACCTAACAATAGATGTTTAATTGTATACCCAAGATTTTGCATAACGCAAAATCTTTTTTTGTCACCCAAAATACTAACGCTAACACCATCCCGTAGTGTCGGCTCCCCCGTGCCCGACATCAACGCTTCTATTAAACTGTACACTTCCATGAACACAATGTTTACACTTTTAAGAAAACACATTCCCTGCTAAAACCTAATACGTGTAGTTGAACCCTAACAGGAATTAAAATTCCGATGTAGGTTTCATACGGAAACTCTCCAATTTCTAATTGGTTAGAGTTTTTCAGTTCTCAACGATTACTCTCCAAAATTTTTCTTAATTTTTTGGCATACCCTTTGCAAGTTTTAAACTTAAAGGTTATTATATAGATGGCATGTAATAAACCAATACAGCCTAGATAATGCGCGTCTAGTCATAGGAGGAAAGATAAAAAATGTTCAATACAAAAAAAAAAAAAAAATTTAAGGGCAGTACGGAATATGTTGTAACAGATCAGCTGATGCATTCTGTTAATGTAGCCATGGCTTTACAAAAACCTTTATTGATAAAAGGAGAACCTGGAACAGGAAAAACCATGCTGGCAAAAGCCATATCCGATTCCCTTGAGAAGGAACTAATTATATGGAACATAAAATCTACTACAAAAGCTCAAGATGGTCTTTACGTATACGATACGGTA
>JAKSCF010000426.1 GCA_022360735.1 Clostridia bacterium | reverse complement strand
TAAGATGCTCAGCATTATTACAGCGGCATCTTCCAAATATTTAGAAGGCAGGTTGAAATTGTAGAATGGGCAAAAACAAGCGCTATTACAGGAAGAATGTCGAACTGTTCTTGCTAATCGATAAAATCAAACTATGGCCGTCCCGTAGCGGAAGACTTCATGGAATCAAAGAGGTAGTTAGGGATGGGGACTATGCAATTATTACAACGCATTGCGGCAAAAAATTCCGAATTTGGAATTCTCGTAATTCCAGAGCGGCTCGATGGCTCAGAAATAAATGGGTAAGTGATTTTTGCCCAAAATGCGGGATACCGGCATGGAAGCTGGAAAAGTATTTAAATACTTACTTTTCAGAACATTATGGTTCAAGTATTATATATAAAAAAATATAGTTATTAAAAGTTATGCAGAATATATTGAATATTAAATATATGGGTGATATACTAAGTATAATTTATAATATCATGTTAAGGGAAAAGGGTTAAAAGCCCTTGCTGTATGTCGCAGCTGTAACCAGTGATGAGAACCGGAAAACACCACTGTCGTAAGATGGGAAGGTTTGGTTTAAAGATGATCTGGAAGCCAGAAGACCTAGCTTGATATTCTTCAAATCATTTCCGTCGTAGAGAGATTGAAGAGATATGGTACGAAATTAAGATGCTATCTTTTTTGGGTAGTTTTAATTTTAGGAAATAAGTTGGTCAGTACCTCTCTATGGAAATAGAGGGGTTTTTTTGTTAATATGAGACCTACATCGGAATTAGAAATTCCGTGTTAGGGCTTCAGAGAGGGGGGAGATGTGAATGAAAAGATTTAGTTGGATTTTGGTTATATTGTTGAGTTTATTTGTCTTTATTGGATGCAGTGCCGGTGCTGTTAATAATGAGGGTGTTATAGAAGTTATTGTATCAAGGGATTTTGGAAAAGAGGAACTATCTAGTAAGCGTATAGATGTTGCAGAAGGGCAAACGGTGCTGGATATTTTAGAGGAAAATTTTGAGATTGAGACAGCTTATGGCGGAAGTTTTGTGAATGGGATTGATGGGCTTAAGTCTGGATTTACCAATCAGAAAAAACGTGAAAAAATAGACTGGTTTTACTATGTGAACGGCATTTTAACTCAAGTAGGTGCGGGGGATTATGAAATAAGAACAGGCGATGTTGTGATATGGGATTATCACTATTGGGACAATGCTAATTATCTTTCCAGTATGATCGGTGCTTATCCAAATAACTTTGTTAATGGATATGATGGGAATGTATTGAATGTAAATATCTTGTGTATAGAAGGATATGAGCAAGACGGTGAAAAGCTGCAAGCATATTTGATCAATCATGGCGTTGGAAACGTTGAAAGTTCAAATATAGATGAAGAAGTGCTGCAAAACGATGGTATTAATACCATTGTAATAGGACCATGGGATGAGCTTTTGAAATATGAATATATCAGTGAGTTGTATGAAAACAGAGAAAAAGCAGGTCTTTTTTTTGAAATAGATGAAAGCATAGCGGCATTAGATCATGATGGAAATAGAATAGAGACTTTTGATAAAGGTGCTGTAATAGCATCTGCTCTAAAAGGATATGGTGTTATGTCTACAATATGGCTGATTACCGGAAATGATGAAGCATGTATCAAAGAAGGGGTGCATTTGCTTTACGAAAATCCTGAGAAAATAAAAGGATTATTTTCTGTCATTAAAGCTGAAAATGAATGGATTCATTTACCGATGAATGAATAGGTGATCTTATGATAAAATTACACCCTCTTAGCATGATTTTTTTTCTTAGCGTTCTCTTTTTTATGATATTGATATACAACCATCCCTTGTACATTTTTTTGATATTAAGTTTTTTAATGGTTCTGTCAAGGATAATAAGTGAAGGGAAACGCTTAAAAAGTATTATTAAGTTTAGTTTATATAATGTTTTGCTCATTATCATTATTAACCCTCTTGTTAATCACTCGGGTAGGACGGTTCTGATACAAAGTCCAAGTATGCCTGTTATCGGCAAGATAAAAATCACCGGTGAAGCCTTAGCGTATGGGGCAAATATGGGTTTAAAGCTGATCTGTATTTTATTGATTTTTTTAATCTATGACATCATGACAGACCGAGATGATACGTTTAGTTTTTTTTCTAAATTTGCTCATAAATTAACCCTTACTTTTTCTATGGCAAGTAATATTATTCACAGGTTAACCATAGAGTCCATGAGAGTAAAAGATGTTATGGAGATGAGAGGCGTCAATTTTAAAGAAAAAAAGATAATAAACCGAATCAAGTCTTATTACCCTTTACTAAAGGTTATTTTTATTTCTTCACTGGAAGGTTCTATTGATAGGGCAGAAGCATTGCATTCCAGAAGTTATGGTAAATGTAAAAGAACATCTTATGTGGACTTAAAAATGATTTTTATGGATTACTTATTTGTTTTTATTGCTCTAATATTATTGACGATTTTCTTATGGGGATTGTTTTATGATGTAGGAGCTTATCAGTTTTATCCAAGGCTTCAAGCTTTTATTTTTAAAGATTTTATTTGGCTTGGAATACTAGCATGTGTACTTATCTGTACCCTGTTTATTGTGTGGGGGTGTAAACACTGGAAATTTCTAAAATTAAAGATTTAACATATTATTATCCACAAATGCAACAACCTGCTTTAAAAGGTATTAATCTTTCCATTAATGAAGGTGAATTTATCCTTTTACTGGGTGAATCCGGCTCAGGGAAATCAACACTGGGAAGGGTTTTTAACCGAATCGTTCCTGAATTTTACGGTGGGAAAATAGGCGGTGAGGTGGAAGGTTTAAAAGACGTAGGTATGGTGTTCC
>JAKSCF010000291.1 GCA_022360735.1 Clostridia bacterium | reverse complement strand
CTTCCAAGAACTTCAGTTATTTCGCCCTCAGGATTTCTTTGTTTCTGCGGCCAAACTTTTATTTTGGCAACGACTTTATCCCCTGTTACAGCACCGTTGATTTGATCTTGAGGTATAAAAATATCATGTCCTACTCTAGGGTCATCGGGAATAACAAAACCAAATTTATCGCTTCGATCAAAAGTTCCAACCACTTCATAATTGTTTCTTTTAATAACCTTTACAACTTCTCCCTCTCTGCTCTTATCTCCTTCTTCATCAAACATTAGACGTACGGCAACCCTATCACCATGCATAGCACTATTCATCTCAGATGATGAAATATATACGTCGCCTTTGTCATCACTTTCAGATATAACAAACCCAAAACCTTTTCTATTTTTCTTCAATATGCCTACAACCAGATTAATTCTATTTGGCAATACATATTTATTTTTTCTTGTTTTAAATATTAAGCCTTGGGCTTCCATATTATCTAAGTCGGCAAAGAATTGTCCTATATCTGATCTTTCAACTTTTAATACTTTAAGAATCGATTCATCATTCAATGGACTATAATTTTTATTGCTTAAAATTTCAATAATACGATCTTTAAATTCCATAATTTCCTCCAATCCCGAAGCGAACAAAGTAATATATCCAATATTAAGATTGTAAAGTCTCCAAATATTAGTATTAGCAATTTTTGCTATTTCATTATAGCATATTAAAAAAATATTTATTATAAAATATATAATAAATTGAAGTTAAAAAAAGGGCATCCATTTAAACATAAGTGGATGCCTCTATAATGTGTTTTCTTATAAATTTATTCCAAAACTTCTATGGTTTTGATTATATTTTGTCCTTGATCATTCCTAACATATGTTACTCTAACAGTCCTGCCGTCCAAAGCATCATCAGGCATCATAACTGCCTCGCTGGTCCTTATGACATAAGGCGTATCATCTTTCATGACTTCAAAGCTATTGGAATCCACCCATCCGACAAATTCTCCTTCAATAGTTTCTTCTACATCGGTTTCCATGGGTTCGTTTTGGTCATCCATATTATCTTCTACATCAGTCTCATTGTTTTCATCTTCAGTGGGTTCTTGAGCACATCCCAATGCAACGATGGCAATGATTAAAATAAACAATAATAATAGGAAAAATTTTTTATTTTTCAAGAATACCATCTCCTATGACATTTTATTCTGTCGTATTGTTCATATTGTCCATATTGTCCATATTGTCCATGTTGTCATCAAAGGGCTCTGTATTGTTATCCATATTCATATCATCTTCCATGCCGGGGTCATTATCTTCGACAACATTATTATTATCAGGGTTTAATTCAGGACTTTTTTCTTCAACCGGTTCTTGAGCACAACCCAATACCATCACCATAGTTACAAGAATTAAAACTGTTAAAATTAATTTCTTATTTTTCATTATTTCATCATCTCCTATTTACTAACTTTATCAATATTATGGCTTTTTTTAAAATTTTTAATCGTTTTTCACTAATTTTATATAAATAATACACTTTCTATTTTTAGATGAATTATAATTTTTTTCCTTTTGAAGACATAAATCAATAATCGTTTTGAAATTTATTTTAGGATAGAAATGAAATTATATTGAAAAATTCAATCAAATAAAGGCAACAGCCATTCTTTTTAGTATGACCATTGCCTTTTATTTTCATCTATAAAATTTTACAATAAAGCTTACAATAATCCGCCAATTTCAAGGAATAATGGTCCGAATACGACTGCTACAATTGTCATTAATTTGATCAATATGTTAATAGAAGGTCCGGAAGTATCCTTAAAAGGATCTCCTACGGTATCACCCGTTACGGCAGCTTTATGTGCTTCACTGCCTTTTCCACCGTGATTACCGCTTTCGATATACTTTTTAGCATTATCCCAAGCACCACCGGCATTTGCCATCATGATAGCTACTAATACACCGGATACCAATGCTCCGGCTAGAAGTCCACCTAAAGCTTCCGTACCAAGAACAATACCTACGGCAATCGGTGCTACTACAGCCATAATTCCTGGAACAAGCATTTCTTTTAGTGCTGCTGCTGTACTGATATCAACACATTTAGCATATTCAGGTTTTGCTGTTCCTTCCATTACGCCTGGAATTTCTCTAAATTGTCTTCTTACTTCCTCAATCATTTGAAATGCTGCTTTTCCTACAGAATCCATCGTGAATGCAGAGAAAAGGAAAGGTAACATGCCGCCAATAAATAATCCTGCTACTACTTTAGCATTCAGAATATCGATTGCTGTAAGTCCTACAACTTGTGAATATGATGCGAATAAAGCTAATGCTGTCAGTGCAGCGGAACCAATTGCAAAACCTTTACCGATTGCAGCTGTAGTATTTCCAACTGAATCCAGCTTGTCCGTAATTTCTCTTACTTCTCCTGGAAGTTCAGCCATTTCAGCAATACCACCTGCATTGTCTGCAATAGGACCATATGCATCTACTGCTATGGTTATCCCGGCTGTAGAAAGCATACCAACTGCAGCAAGGGCAATCCCATAAAGTCCAAACAGCATGTTAGATGCCAATATACCCACAGCAATTAGAAGAATCGGAATGGCTGTTGAAATCATACCAACGCCAAAGCCACTAATAATGGTTGTAGCCGGTCCGGTTTCTGATTGTTGAGCAATCTTTTTAACCGGTGCATATTCATCGGAAGTATAATATTCTGTTACTTTACCGATTAGAATTCCTACAATTAAACCAATGGCTACCGTATAAAATCCATTTAAATCATTAAAGAATTGATTACTTAAATAAAATGCGGTAATGAGTACAATAAGTCCACTGACGTATGTTCCTCTATCAAGTGCTTTAGCTGGGTTTGAGCCTTCTTTTCCTTTAACAAAAAGTGTACCGATAATGGCAGCAATAATCCCCGCAGATGCTAAAACAAGTGGAAACAATGCGCCTTCAGTTGTTGGTATTTCTTCTATTGCAAAGGCAAGTGTAACAGCAGCAATGATAGACCCTACATAAGATTCAAATAGGTCTGCTCCCATTCCAGCTACGTCTCCAACATTATCGCCAACATTATCTGCTATTACAGCAGGGTTCCTTGGATCATCTTCCGGTATTCCGGCTTCAACTTTTCCTACTAAGTCAGCGCCAACATCTGCCGCTTTCGTATAGATACCGCCGCCCACACGACCAAATAGTGCAATAGAAGATGCCCCTAGACTGAAGCCTGTAATAACGTCAATTTTTTCTACACCTAAGAAAACCAATAACGAGCCTATACCTAATAATCCTAAACCAACAACGCACATTCCCATGACAGCGCCGCCTTTGAATGCCACATTAAGTGCTTTATTCATACCGCCATCACGAGCTGCATTGGCAGTTCTAACGTTAGCTTTTGTAGCGACTCTCATACCAAAAAAGCCTGCTAGTGCAGAAAAGCATGCTCCTAATAAGAAAGTTCCTGCTGTATCCCAGCCTCTCCCAAAACCAAGTACAACAAATAAAATTGCTGAAAAAATAACTAGTGATTTGTACTCCCTAGTTAGGAATGCCATGGCACCTTCACGTATGTAAGCAGCGATTTCTTTCATTCTGTCTGTACCTTCATCCACTTTACTAATGTAGTTTGCTAAAGTGAATGCAAAAATAAGAGCAACCACGCCTACTATAGGTGCTAACACCTCATAACCCATTTTAATACTTCCTCCTTAATATGAATTTGTCAATAATTCCTTTTATCTTACAGAGTAGAATATACTCTAAGATGTCATTTTTTATTCAAAAGTCACTAAAATTAATGAACAAATAATGAATATGATTGCTCCGGCAGTAGTGACTTTGCTTAAAAGTGCATCATAGCCTCTTCCTTTTTTCTTACCAAGTAACTGCTCGGCACCGCCGCCAATTGATCCGGATAAGCCTGCACTTTTTCCTGACTGCAATAAAATACTTGCAATTAGAATAAGACTTGCAATCACCTGAAAGATCATAAAAACCATTCTCATCTCTAACACCTCCATTATGATGATCCATAAAATAATTTTACTGTTATTTTTATTGGACCATTATTAATATAAATAATTTCTCTCTCCAAGTCAACAGCAAAATTCTATCATATGTATTATTTAAAATCAATCTGTTCCACGTATTGTATTAAAATACATAACAGATTTTAAAAAGAATTATGCTATAAACATTAAATTTGCAGGTAATTTTAGCATACCCTTTACATTAAAAAGTTACAACAGTCTTTAAGAAATTATTTAAAAAATTTTTTAAAAGTAAAAAATGGGTTAAGTTCTGTTTCATCTGAAAAGAGAGCATTTCTGCTCTCTCATCATATATTAATTATAAAGGGGAGAATTTTGATTCATCCATGTTGTCTGAAAATCTATAAATTATAAAAGGCACTTTCACCTGCATAAATTGCTGTGTAATCCAGCATTTCATCAATTCTTAATAATTGGTTATATTTTGCTACACGATCTGTTCTGGATGGCGCGCCGGTTTTAATTTGTCCTGCATTGGTTGCTACTACTAAATCTGCAATGGTTACATCTTCTGTTTCACCGGATCGATGTGATATAACCGCTGTATAACCTGCTCTTTTTGCCATTTCTATTGCATCCAATGTTTCTGTAAGGGTTCCAATTTGGTTAACTTTGATAAGAATTGAGTTTCCAACACCCATTTCAATGCCTTTTTTAAGTCTCTCAGTGTTGGTTACGAACAAGTCATCGCCAACCAATTGTACTTTTTTACCCAGACGATCGGTTAATAGTTTCCAGCCATCCCAGTCTTCTTCCGACAAGCCGTCTTCTATTGAAACGATGGGATATTTATTGATTAGCATTTCATAGTAATCAACCATTTCTTCTGCACTTTTTACAATGCCTTCTCCTGCTAAGTTGTAAGTTTTAGATGCTTCATCATATAATTCTGTAGCAGCAACATCTAAAGCAAGTCTTACATCTTTACCCAGTTCATATCCCGCTTTCTTAATGGCTTCTATAATCACTTCCAAGGCCTCTTCATTAGATGTTAAGTTAGGAGCAAAACCCCCTTCATCGCCTACTGCAGTATTAAGACCTTTTCCTTTTAAGACTTTCTTTAAGTTGTGGAATATTTCAGCTCCCATTCTTACAGCATCACCAAAGGACTCAGCACCAACCGGCATCACCATAAATTCTTGGATATCCACATTATTGTCAGCGTGCTCTCCTCCATTTAGAATGTTCATCATTGGCGTAGGAAGTGTTTTTGCATTCACACCCCCAATGTATTGGAAAAGCGGTAATCCTAAAGATTCAGCAGCTGCATGAGCTACTGCCATAGAAACACCTAAGATAGCATTAGCGCCAAGCTTGCCTTTATTATCTGTTCCATCTAATTCAATAAGCATTTCATCTATTGCTGCTTGGTCCAGAGCATTCATACCTTCAATTTCCGACGCAATAATTTCATTCACATTTTCAACTGCAGTTACAACACCTTTTCCCATAAATCTGCTTTCATCTTGATCTCTCAATTCAACCGCTTCAAAAGCACCTGTAGATGCTCCGGACGGAACTGCTGCTCTTCCCATACTGCCATCTTCTAAATAAACCTCTACTTCTACAGTCGGATTCCCCCTGGAATCTAGAATTTCTCTTGCAAATACCTCATCAATGTAAGTAGACATAACACACCTCCATTAAAAATTAACAATTTCAATAAAATCTTGTGGTTTTAAGCTTGCGCCACCTACTAAAGCACCGTCAATATCTTCTTGATTCATAATTTCTGATGCATTGTTAGGTTTAACACTTCCACCGTATTGTATTCTTACTTTTTCCGATACCTCGTCATTATACATATCGGACACTACTTTTCTTATGTAAGCTATGGTTTCATTAGCTTGTTCTGGTGTAGCTGTTTTACCGGTTCCAATGGCCCAAATTGGTTCATATGCAATAACCAAATTGGCAACCTGCTCGTTGCTTAAACCTTCTAAGTCTTTAGTGATTTGACGGTTAATAACAGCTTCTGTTTGGTTGGTTTCTCTTTCTTTTAGTGATTCTCCAACACATAAGATTGGTGCTATGTTATGTGCAATGGCTGCTTTTAATTTTTTGTTGACGGTTTCATCCGTTTCAGCAAAGTATTGTCTTCTTTCAGAGTGACCAATAATACAGTAATCGACACCAATTTCGTTCAACATAACAGGAGAAATCTCACCTGTGAAAGCGCCCTTTTCTTCAAAGTGCATATTTTGTGCACCAATTTTTATGTCAGTGCCTTCTACAGCTTCCTTTAATGCTGTTAATTGTGTAAAAGGAGCACATAAAGCTACTTCTACATCCGTATTGCCTTGCATTTTTTTGAAATCCTTTACAAATTCTTTTGCTTCCCCAATTGTTTTATGCATCTTCCAGTTTCCGGCAATCATCGGTATTCTCATTTTTCGCTCCTCCTATAAATCCTCTAATACTTTTAATCCTGGCAGTTCTTTACCTTCGAGCAATTCTAAGGAAGCGCCTCCACCAGTTGAAATGTGTGTCA
Source organism: Clostridia bacterium (assembly GCA_022360735.1). Next base: position 9,360 of record JAKSCF010000291.1, on the reverse strand, counting down.
TTTTATCTGCATAGCCCAGTTGTTCTACTGCTGCGGCACTATCGCCGCCACCTATGATGGTAACTGCTGAGCTATCCGATAATGCTTTAGCAATGCCCTCTGTTCCAATAGCAAAATTCGGCATTTCAAACACACCCATAGGCCCATTCCAAATGATTAATTTTGATTTTAAAACCTCTTGTCTAAATATTTCAATGGTCTCTTTTCCAATATCCAATCCCATTTTATCACTTGGCATATTCTCTATAGAAACACATTCAAATTCCGTATCATTTTTAAATTCTTTTGCTGCAACGATGTCCACAGGAAGCAATAAATTAACGTTTTTCTTCTTTGCTTCATCCAATAAAGACTTAGCCAAATCAATTTTATCTGCTTCTAACAAGGATTGACCAATTTCATAGCCTTGGGCTTTAAGGAATGTATAAGCCATTCCGCCCCCAATAATTAAAGCATCCACTTTGTTTAGAAGGTTCTTAATAACACCTATTTTATCACTGACCTTAGCGCCTCCTAAAATTGCAGTAAAAGGCCTTTCAGGGTTTTCAAGTGCTTTCCCTATAAAATCAATCTCTTTTTTAATCAGATAGCCTGATACGGCCGGCAGAAATTCTGCAATTCCAGCTGTTGATGCATGTGCTCTGTGAGCAGTACCAAAAGCATCATTTACAAACACTTCTGCTAAAGAAGCTAATTCTTTTGCAAATTCTAAGTTATTGTCGGTTTCTTCTTTTCTGTATCTAACGTTTTGTAACAGAGCAACTTCTCCATCTTGTAATCCTGCTGCTGCTTCTCGTGTTTTTTCATTCACAACCCTATCTTCATCAATGAAAGTAACCTCTTTTTTCAATATTTCTGATAATCTTTTAGCCACCGGTTCCAAGCTGTATTTAGGATTTGGTGTGCCTTTAGGTCTTCCCAAGTGAGACATAAGAACCACTTTTGCTTTATGATCTATTAAATATTGAATGGTTGGAATAGAGCTTCTAATTCTTATATCATCAGTAATATTTTTTTCGTCATCCATAGGAACGTTAAAATCACATCTGACGATGACTTTTTTCCCTTTTATGCTTATATCTTCAATACTCTTTTTCATAATATCACCTCATTTTATACAAGGAACGGGACAAATCCTATTTCCGGAAATGTCCCTTTCTCTATCCAATCTATTCTATAAACCTTTCTCTACAATGTATGAAATAAGGTCCGCAACTCTGTTTGAATAACCCCACTCATTGTCATACCAAGAAACGATTTTAGCCATTTTACCTTCCATTACCATTGTAGATAATCCGTCTACAATAGATGATCTGCAATCTTGCTTGTAATCAACCGAAACCAAAGGTTCTTCACTGAATCCCATGATACCGTTTAATTCGTTTGCAGCTGCATTTTTTAAAGCTTCATTGATGGTTTCGGCAGTTGCTTCTTTGTCAAGTTCAACGACTAAGTCTACTACGGATACTGCAGGAGAAGGTATTCTCATTGCCATACCGTTTAATTTACCTTTTAATTGTGGTAATACCAATGCTACTGCTTTAGCTGCACCTGTAGTTGTAGGGATGATAGATTGTGCAGCAGCTCTTGCTCTTCTTAAATCTTTATGGGGTAAATCTAATATTTTTTGATCATTTGTGTAAGCATGAACCGTTGTCATCAAACCTTTTTTAATTCCAAAGTTTTCGTCAATAACTTTAGCAAAAGGTGCTAAACAGTTTGTCGTACAAGATGCATTGGAAATAACATGATGTGCTTTAGGATCATATTGATCTTCATTAACACCTAAAACAACTGTAATGTCTTCTTCTTTAGCCGGTGCAGATATGACTACTTTTTTTGCTCCGGCTTTAATGTGCTTTTCTGCATCTGCTTTTTTAGTAAAAAGTCCTGTAGATTCTAATACAATATCTACTCCCATTTCTTTCCATGGTAGTTCTTCCGGGTTTCTTACTGAAAGAATCTTGATTTCCTTACCATTAACAACGATAGCATCATCTTTTGCTTCTATGTCTGCGTCAAACTTACCGAAAACACTATCATATTTTAGTAAATGAGCCAATGTGTTAGGATCTGTCAAATCGTTAATCGCTACGATTTCAAAATTTTCTTTATTCATTGCTGCTTTAAAAGCATTTCTTCCTATCCTTCCAAATCCATTAATACCAACTTTTACACTCATCTTTAAAATATCCTCCTTTTATTTTTAACTAATTTATTGAACTATAATAAATACGATAATCTAGCTTTTATTATGCTTTTGTTTATGAATTTTCAAGATGGAATTGGCTAGACCTTCATCTATCACCAAAACTAAATTATCGTTTAATTGACTAATGGCCATAATGGCCTCTGCTTTGTCAACCCCTGCTGCGGCACCTATAATATGCGGTACGTTATGATACTGTTCAAGGCTTATTCCGGCTGTGTTGACAATATCAATTATCTTACCCTTATTGTCAAAATAATATCCAAAGGCTTCCGCAACTGCGCCTTTTTTTATCAATGAATCTATTTTGGACTGATCCAAGTTGCGTCTTGTAGCCATCACATCAGCTCTTCCTATACCAAACAGCAGTACATCGATCTTTTCAATTAAATCCACCGTTTCTTTTATCTCAGGATAAGCCATTAATGATTCCAATAACTCTTTAGATAAATTCTCTGTTATATGTAATAATTTATAGGCACAATTTAATTTTTCTGCTAAACCTGCTGCAATATTATTAGCTTGCGTTTCTACCTCTTCTCCGAGACCACCTCTTGCGGGAACAACTGTAATATCTTTTTTAGAACAATTATATTTCTGCATCTCCTTTACGGTTGCAGCCATGGTGGAGCCCCCAGTAATCCCTATAATCATATTTTCTGAAATAATGGACTTTAGGTATAAGCCGGTCTTTCTAGCCGTTTCTTGTACAATCTGGCTCTTATTACTGGAATCCGTAGAAGAAATAATAACCTTTTTAACATTCAAAGCATGGGCCAGCTCTTTTTCAATATCTTCCATTGCTTTAAAATAATATATCCATTGATCGGCGTTTTCTATTAATTCTTTGCCTTCTTCCGTAATGGTCATGCCTTGATTTTTTACATTGAGCAATAACTTTTCTTGTAAGTGAGATATTTCATTCCTTACTGTTTTTTCCCCTATTCCTAAAAGCGTAGATAAATTTCGTCTCCCAATAGGCTCGTGGGTAGCAACAGCACGTAGTATTTCATATCTTCTTATTAATATTTGTACCATTTCAGGAACTAATTTTTTTTGTACAGATAACATATCGTTAAATAAAGAATCCATAAATATAGCCCTTTCATTTCTCGGGACTCAACTAGTCCTCGTGTCCTTCATTCGGTCCCGATTAAATTATAACATAATAATTACCAAAAGCAACAACAATTTTTATTTTAATTCATTTTTAAAAAAATATAATATATAAAAAAAATTTATTAAAAAATACCTCTTTTTCTATTGAAAAAGAGGCATTATTTTTAGCATTAATATCGTCTTCTTTTGGATGATGATGGTATATTCATTTCTTCCCTGTATTTTGCAACCGTTCTTCTTGAAATATCAATACCTTTTTTATTGAGTAATTCTGTAATACGTTGGTCACTATACGGTTTTTTAGGATTTTCCTCATCCAATAGTTCTTTTATCATCATTTTTATGCTTTCTGAAGCCACCCCTTGACCATGAGCGTAAGAAACACCACTTGAAAAGAAGTATTTAATTTCATAAATACCGCTTGGGGATTGAAGATATTTTCCATTAATGGCTCTACTCACCGTAGATTCGTGTATCCCTACTTCTTCGGCTACTTGTTTTAATGTCATAGGAACAAGATGTTTTTTGCCGTATTCAAAGAAATTGTATTGATAATCTACAATGGTTTTCACAACATTGTAGATGGTTTGTCTTCGTTGCTCTATACTTTTCACAAGCCATAATGCAGAATTTAATTTATTGGTTAAATATTTAGATAAATTAGACTCTTTTTCAGAACTCATCAGCATTTGCCGATAGTGTGAATTAATAAATAAGCGAGGAGCAGTCGCATCGTTTACCACAACAACATACTGACCGTCAATTTTTTCTATGTTAACATCAGGGATAACATATTTAACATCTTCTTGTGAACTAAATTGTCTACCGGGCTTTGGTTCGAACTTTTTTATAATGTCAGCATATCTTTGTATCTCCTCCACCGGAATATTCAAGGCTTTAGATATATTGTTCAAGCGATTTTCAGCGATATCATTGAGATGCTCCCTAATAATAGCTTCGAGGTTTTCATCTTGTATTTTCGCTTGCTGCAATTGAATCAGCAGACATTCTTGAATACTTCTAGCAGCAATTCCATAAGGTTCAAAGGATTGAACAATGGATAGTACTTCATCAACTTTTTCTGCATCTACATTAAAATGCTCAGCAATTTCTTCAACAGTAAGGGTCATATAGCCATTAGGATTTAGAGATTCAATGATATATCGACCAATTTTTTTAACCAATTTATCATCATTAGAAAATTGCAATTGAAACATTAAATGCTCGGTTAAAGTAATATCTGTTGAAACATATTGTTCATAAGAAGTCTCTTTAGATTCATCTCGATATTCTTTTTGTTTATAGCTTATATCGTCATAATCTTTGAAATATTCCTTCCAGTCCATCTCATCATTTGCGGTTTGCTTTTCATTATGATCTTCATTTGTTGGTTGGTCCTGGTTAGACGATTGTTTTTCTTGGTTCTCCGTTTCAGCCGTATTGGGTGAGTTGGTATCCAATAAAGGATTAACGAGTAATTGTTCATCAATAAAACTTTCCAGCTCTTGAGTATTGAATTGAAGTATTTGTATAGCCTGAATCAATTCAGGGGTCATAACTAGTTTTTGAATCTGCTCAATACTTAAATCAAAACCAAGTCTCAAAAAACTCACCACCTTTTTTAATCATTAAAATCCAACAATATTATAACACAATACAGCACCATTCAACAAAATCTTTTTTGTTACTCCGTATCAAATTCTCTTTCTACGTATTTCTCAGATTCTACAGCAGCTATTGCCCCATCTGAAACTGCAGTAACCACTTGCCGAAGAGGTTTATCTCTTATATCACCGGCAGCATACACACCATCTATATTGGTTGCCATTTTCTCATCTGTAATAATATATCCAGCTTCATTGGTTTTAATCACATCTTTAAAAAGAGCACTGTTAGGTGTATAGCCTACAAATATAAAGACACCCATAACACCCTCTTTTGGATCCACTTCATATTCCGAAAGTTCTTTTGTCTGTGTGTTTTTGAAGACAATAGATTCAACCAATCCATCACCTTTTATTTCTTCAATCACTGTATTATACATGAAGTGTATCTTCTTGTTATTCTCTGCTTTATCCACAATAAATTTTGCAGCTCTTAATTTATCCCTTCTATGTACGATGGTTACCTTTCGTGCAAATCTGGTTAAGAAAATAGCCTCTTCAACTGCAGCATCACCACCGCCTACTGCAAATACTTCAAGACCTGTATAAAATCCGCCGTCACACGTTGCACAGTAAGAAACACCTTGCCCCACATGCTCACTTTCTCCTTTACAGCCAATGGTTCTAGGGAAAGAGCCTGCGGCAATAATTAATGCTTTCGCTTGGTAGGTATCTGTATTGCCTTTTAATTGTTTAATCTTATCTGTAATATCCATTTCAATGATTTCATCCGTAACAAATTCAACGCCAAACTCTTCTGCTTGTTGTTTCATTCTCTCTGATAAAGACGGCCCTGAAGCATTTTCACTGGCTCCCGGATAATTAATGATTTCACTTGTTGAAAAAATTTGGCCGCCATGAACGCCTTTTTCAATGATTAATGTGTTCATTTTAGCTCTGGCAGAATAAAGACCTGCTGATAATCCTGCCGGACCTCCACCAAGAATAATTACATCATATATCTTTTTCATTTATATCCCTCCATCATTCTATTTGAGTTTAGGTGGCGTTTAGTGACATATTTTTATTATACCAAAAAACAGCCTGTTAAATCAGGCTGTTTTTAACTATTTAGAAGTATCTATAACATAATAAGCAATTTTTTCAGCATGGTCGGCAACTCTTTCCATATTACTGATGGCATCTAAGAAAATAATACCTGATCCTGTTGAACATAGTCCTTTATTTAACCTGTCAATATGGCTGGCTCTAAGATCTTTCTCCATAGCATCAATTCTGTCTTCACGTGAAATAATTTTATATGCCAGTTTTGTATCACCGGTTTCCAAAGCTTCAATAACTTGTTTACATGATTTTACGACTTTAGAATGCATTGACATCAGCTCTTCAACAGCTTGTTCACTGAACCGTAGATTATTTTCATTGATATATTCGGCAAGTTCTGCTATATTTTCAGCGTGATCACCAATTCGTTCAATGTCGCTGATAATACCCAGCATCATATTAACTTTTTCATGCTCTATAGATGAAAGGGTTTCATTGGTCAGTTTTACCAAATATCTTTCAATACTTCTTTGTTTCGAATTAATAATCTCTTCAATTTTAAAAACCTTATCAATTTCTTTATTATTATTTTTTTGTGTTATGGCTTTGACACTTGAATCATAATTATTGAGTGATAGTTCACCCATACTTATTATTTCTTTTGTTACCTGGCCTAATGCAATAGAAGGTGTTCCCAGCATTCTATCATCCAGATAAGTATCATACTCATCTTTTTCATCCTCATTTTCCGGAATAAGCTTATTGGCAAGCACAACCAAATAACTGGAGAATGGTAATAGTAATAAAGTATTGGTAATATTAAAAAATGTGTGCGCATTAGCAAGCTGTCTTGCCGTATTGTCCGGTGATAAAGTTTTAGCTATATAAATGGTTATATCCCTAAAGAATATAATAAATACAAAGGTTCCTATGACATTAAACAACAAATGAATCGTCGCTGCTCTTTTAGCAGTCCGGGTAGCCCCTATACTTGAGATTAAAGCGGTTACACAGGTTCCAATATTTGTACCAAAAATAATAGGTAAAGCTATTTCAATACTAATCAATCCCTCAAATGCCATAGCAATCAATATACCTGTTGTTGCACTACTGCTTTGGACCAGTGCAGTGAAAAGAAAACCGACTCCAATGGCCAGCAAATAAGCTTTAAGAGAGCTCGGATCAAATGATAAAATCAAATCTTGAAAAGCTTGCAATTCTCTTAATGGCTTAAGCGAAGTCTTCATTAATTCCATTCCTAAGAAAAGTATCCCAAAGCCAATAAAGATTTCAGCTAAATTAGTCGTCTTTTTATTCTTAGAAAATATCCATACGCCTACAGCAATACCCACTACGGCAGGAGCTATTTCACTTAAATCCAAAGAAACCATTTGTGCGGTAATGGTCGTCCCGATATTAGCACCCATAATAACGCCTGTCGCTTGAATCAAAGACATAATGCCTGCATTTACAAAGCCTATTACCATAACGGTAGTGGCACTACTGCTCTGAATGATCATGGTTACAAAAGCACCTACAAGCATACCTATTAGTTTGTTAGTTGTTAAGATTTCTACTGTCTTTTTGAGTTTTGCGCCAGCGGATTTTTGAAGCCCATCAGCCATTATTGTCATCCCATATAGAAATAATCCCAATCCTCCAATAATTCCAATTACTATTTTGATCTCCTCCTCTTCTTATAATAATCCTATAAATCCTGTCTGTCTAAGTACCTCGTATAATATAATGTTGACTGAATTGGCAAGATTCAGCGATCTTGCACCTACTTTATCATTCATTGGAATTCTTATATTGTGTTCCGGAAACAATTCCAACACACTTTGAGGAAGTCCTGCTGTTTCTTTTCCGAATAAGATAAAGCATTCATCATTATAAGAAATATCTGTATACCGTGTTCCCCCTTTTGTGGTTGCAAAATACATCTCAGCCTTTCGATGCTTTTCCAAAAATGCATCTATACTCTCATGTGTTTCTAATTTTAGATGGGACCAATAATCTAGTCCTGCACGTTTAAGATGCTTGTCTTCTATGGAAAACCCCAGAGGCTCAACGAGATGAAGCTTAGCACCTGTTACAGCACACGTTCTAGCTATATTCCCTGTATTTGGGGGGATTTCAGGTTCAACGAGTACAATATTAACAGCCAATCTTTTCACCATCCTCAATACCAAGGCGGCATGTCATACAAACCACCCAACTTTTATCACCGAGTTATTATACCACTAATTTAACATTTTTTTAACTTATTTTTAACATTTAGAATAAATTTTGAATTCACACAAAAAATCTATACCGTGTCTTCTCATTCTAAATTATTTTTATGATTCAAAAAACCTATTTATTATTACAAATTTATTATTACAAAACAAGTTTTTTTTTATTTATAAAGACAAATGCATGTCAATGTAATATAATATTTTATATTTTGAGGTTTCAAATAAAGGAGGTCACGCCTGTGAAAAGAGTAAATATTGGATTGTTGGGCATTGGTAATGTGGGTTCAGGAGTATACAGTATACTTAATATTAATGGTAATAAAATTAATGAGTCAGCCGAAAAAGAGATCACAATAAAAAAAATATTAGTCAATGATGTCAATAAAAAAAGAGAATTTTCTTTTGATCGTGATATGCTTACTTCTGATGTTGAAAGTATATTAGAGGATCCTGATATAGATATTGTTATCGAAGTTTTAGGTGGCATACATCCGGCTTACGAATATATGAAACGTGCTCTTTTAAACAAAAAACATGTTGTAACAGCTAATAAAGCGGTTATCGCAACTTATGGACAAGATTTAATTCAAACAGCCGAAGAAAATAATGTATCTTTAAGATATGAAGCCAGTGTGGGCGGTGGTATTCCCATTATCAATACACTTTCTAATCCATTAAGTGTTAACAACTTTGAAGAAATTATGGGTATTGTGAATGGGACAACCAACTACATATTAACACAAATGACTGATTTTGGTTTGGAATATGAAGCCGTATTAAAGGTTGCCCAGGAAAAAGGTTTTGCTGAAGCTGATCCAACATCTGATGTAGAGGGAGAAGATGCAGCATATAAATTAGCCATTTTACTTTCTACAGCTTTCGGCATCAATGTCAGCCCGGATCAAATTCCAAGAGAAGGGATTACTAAAATTTCCAAGGATGATATAGAATACGCTTCCCAATTTGGATATAAGATCAAATTACTTTCTACAGCTAAAAAACATAACGATGAGTTGGAATTTCATGTTCATCCAACACTGATTCCAAGCACCCACCCACTTGCATCCGTTAGTAATGAGTTCAATGCTTTGTTTGTAAAAGGCAATGCAGTCGGTGAATTGATGCT